>JANMPK010000068.1:0-11361 GCA_031369825.1 Sphingomonadales bacterium | reverse complement strand
ACCGGCGGCTTTGTTGGTAAAATTAAATTCATTGGCGACGATATTCTGTTTTTTTCGAGCAATGGCGCGACCATATTTTGGGCGATCAGCTCTGACGAGCTGGAGGATACGCAAATCGGTTCTATCGTCACCAATATGGTCGATAGCGACGGGCAGACATTTGCGGTTGGCGGTGCGCTGGATGATGTCATCGGTCGTTTGAACTTTACCGACAATAATGTCATGGCACCGCTCGATTTCGGCAATGCCATCGCTGGCGGCTACATGCTCGACAAGCCGGTATTCTGGGCGCTGTCTGCGCTTGAGGGCTTGCGCTTCTGGAATACCGGCGCGACCTTACCCGACGGCCAGTGGCAAATATTGCTCACCACCTATTTCTTCGCCGGACAAAGCTTTGTCGCGGTAACGCCAGAGGGACGCTATGATACCAATTTGCCGCCGGATTCGAAGGCTTTTCGCTGGTTGATGGCCGATGCACCGAACCAGTCGCTCGCCCCGCAAACCTTCATGCGCGACTATTTTTCACCCGGGCTAACCGAACGGCTGACCAGCTGCACCGCTGCTGGTAATTGCGCCAGCGTCATCAAACAACCAAGGCCGATAGCGAAGTTAAACCGTGTCTTGCCGAACGTAAAAATCACCAGCGTCGTGGCCGGAGCAACTCCTGACGAGGCGCTGGTTTCGGTCGAGATTACAGAAGGGGTCGATCCCGTCACCGGGCGTCGTTCGGGCGTTTATAACCCGCGGCTGTTCCGCGATAACCGGTTTGTGGCGCACTGGCCGAATGAACCGTTTGAATTGCAGGACAAGCTTGAAGACTGGCGCAAGCTTAACAGACTGGTTGATCAGGACGATAAACCGGGCGACGGGGTGTATCATCACCAAGAATTGGTGACTTTGCCGAGCGGTGCGGGCACGGAAAAACAGATTTTTTCGGCCTATGCCTTCAACGATGACCGGGTGAAGAGCGAAACGTTCGATATTGAATATACGCGCGCGCCGATGCAGCCCTATCAGCCGCGTGCATTTGTGATTTCGATCGGCATTGATTCCTATGTCGAAACCCGGCTCGACCTTAATTATGCGGCGGCCGATGCGCGGTTATTGGGGGAAAAGCTTGCCGACATTCCGGGCTATAAAATGCACAAGTTGATTGTCACCGGGGAAAAGGGCGGCAAGACGCAGGTCGACGCCTTTGTGATATCGACGATATTGGCGATGCTGGCAGGAATTGACCCCGATGAAGGCATGAAGGTCTTGGCCGAATACGGCATTGACGGATCAACACTCGCTCAATCGACCCCCGACGACATCATCATCATCAGTTTTTCTGGGCATGGCTGGGCGCAAAAGGAAGGCGATTTCTTCCTCATTCCCGCCAACGGGATATGGCCTGCGGGTAAAGACCCTGACGTCGCGTCGCTGATTTCGTCATCGGAACTGACGATGTGGCTACGGTTTATCAATGCGGCCGACATCGCGTTGATTATCGACGCCTGCTATTCAGGGGCTGCGGTTGATAGCGGCAAGTTTAAACCGGGGCCAATGGGGGATTCAGGGCTTGGCCAGCTGGCTTATGACAAGGGGATCAGAATACTGGCGGCAACGCAGGCTGACAATGTCGCGCTGGAGGACGCCAATCTGCGCCACGGATTGCTGACTTACAGTCTGGGTTGGGACGACGAAGCACTGGCCAACCCGAATGGCTTGGTTGATTTTGACAAAGACGCAAAGATCAATTTGACCGAATGGATGCTCTATCCGACATGGCGGCTGCTATCGCTTGGCGAGGACAAGCAAGTCAGCGGGCTGAACAGTAACGAGCAGACGGGAAGCAGCTTTGCCTTTCCCAAACGGACCAGAACGGCCACCAAAAAAATCCAGGCGCCCTCGCTGTTTGATTTTACCGCAACAAGCCCCGTCATCGTCAAGGAACTGGCAAAATGAGGGTTCTGACCATGCTGCTGGGTATCCTGCTGGCGTGGCTGCCGTCACCTGCTTCGGCGCAGACTATCCGCGCGCTGTTTGTCGGCATTGATGTCTATCAATACTCGTCTGATAACGAAAACAAGCTTGCGGTTTTTAAAGATTTGAAGGGTGCCGTTGCCGACACTGTGCGTTTTAAAAATGCCCTGCGCGAAGTGTATAAATTGGAAGTCGACCGGGCCATCCCCGACGCATGTATGTCGACAAATGCGGTTTCAACGACATTGACCAACACATGCGCAACACGGACCGCGATACTGGATGGGCTCGATAAGATGATCGACATGTCTGGCCCCGGTGATACATTGATATTTTACTTCGCCGGACACGGTTCGCAATTTAGCGATGACGTCAAATTCAGGCAGGCATCGGGGCGCAACAGCACGATATTACCGACCGACGCGCGCCAGCCCGACGCGCTGATTGATGGCGACATATTGGACACCGAGCTCAAGGCCAAAAAGGACCGGGCGACGGCAAAGGGTGTTTATTTTGTTTCGGTATTCGATTCGTGCAATTCTGGCACTGCGACGCGCGACGGTGCCGCCGGTCAGACACGCAGCGTGCCGATACTTGTTGCCAAGCCCCCCGAACGTCCACAGCCGGCTGCTCCATCCGGTCCCGGTGGCGGTTATTGGGTGCATTTGGCCGCAGCCCAGGACGGCGAACAAGCGCATGAAGTGGGCGCAATCGGGCAACGCGCCGGGGTGTTCACCTCGGCATTGATCGCGACGATGCAGAACAAGCCGTTTGCAACCTTTGGCGATATGATCCGCGAAGTGCAGGCCAAGGTAGCCGCGCGCGGGCATATGAGCCAGAACCCGGTGGCTGAAGGCGAACTGAAAGCATCGCTGGGTTCCAAAACAAGGCGTGCTATCAGCTTTGATGCCGAAGCAGTGGGAGATACGGTTACGCTGAAGGCGGGTAAACTATCAGGCATGACCGAGGGGTCTTTATTCGCACTGTTCCCCGACCAGATATCGGCCTTCACCGAAGGAACAAAGCCACTGGCAACCGCACGCATCGCGTCGCTTGATGCTTATGCGGCGGTCTTGGCTCTGGATAGTGCACCACTCAAACCGTTGTCCAAGGCGCTGACAGCTGTTGAAACGCGACATGCTTTTGGCGACCAACTATTGGTGGTTGCCAATCTGGCAACACAGGACGCGGACCGGCGGCTTATCAAAACCGCGCTCGATGGCATGGCATTTGTGACTCAAAGCGGCGATGCACAGATGCAGGTAGCTATTGATCCGGCAAATCCGGCCAATGCGCTATTACTTGCAAGTGATGGAACCAGAGTCGGTGATCTTGGCGCTCTCAGCGCCCCCGATTTTGCAAACAAGCTTGGCGATAGGCTGAAAAAGGTGTTGCGGGTGCAACAGCTATTGGCGCTGCGTACCGATGTCGACCAAAGCGCTATCCGTTTTTGTATTGATGATAGCATTTATGGTCCGAAAAAGAGCGAATGTCCGGCGCTTGAGCGCGGTGGTCAGCGGGTATTGAAGGTCGGCGGCAATGCCTTTGTAACGGTCGAAAATCTCGGGACTGCGCCGCGATATTTATATGTCTTCGGTATCGACCCGACCTATGGTGTCGCGCTTATCTTGCCGCGACCCGGGGAGAATGACGACAAGATCGCACCACAGCGCCCGCACCGCATTCCCGATGATCCGGTGGTGCCAACCGCGCCCGGCCAATACCGGTTTGTGACGATCGCCAGCGAAGAACAGATCAATGCAGCGGCCCTCGAACAGGACGGCACCAACGCGCGCGGCGCGGTGGGTTGCAACACCGCGCTCGAACGGCTGTTGTGTTCGGCAAAGACCGGCACCCGCGATCCGTCGGCCCCCAAGGTTGGTAACTGGACCGCTATCGTTGAATCAGTGGTCGTGGAATGAACGGGAGAGACGAATGAGACATCTAAAAATTGCGGCGCTAGCTGCTGTCATAATATTGTCCGGCGGGGCGGTGCAGGTTGATCCTTTGGCCCCCGAAGATGTGCCCGAAAGCAGCACAGAGGACACCACCCCTACTGCCGGGACCGAGGAGGAAGAAGATGACGGCCGTATCGTTGGCGGCGAGCAGGCCCCGCGGCGAACCGCGCCTTGGCAGATCGAGATATATTCGACCGTGACCTACACCCAAGCCGAGAAGGATGAAGATGAAAGGAAACTTCTGGGCGATCCGACCAAATTATATCTGAAAGAGCGCCAGCCATATGAAGTCGCACATAAATGCGGCGGGTCTTATATTGGCGATGGCTGGATCGTAACCGCCGCACATTGTGTTGTTCCAGGGTTGGTGAAGGGCAAACCGGCATGGAGTGTCATGCGCGACCGGCGTGTGCGGATTGGAACGCAGAGTTTGCTGCCCGGCGGTGGTGGCGAAACTTATGCCATCGAAAGCGTGGTCATCCACCTCAAGCACAATCCCGATACACAGCGAAACGACATCGCGCTTATCAAAATACGCGAGCAAGGGCAGACGGCACGGTTGATTAGCCAAGGCCGGCTTTCCGCAATCGCTTTACACGCTCCGAGCGATCCTCCGCTCGACAGCTTTGAAACGCTCCGGGTCACCGGCTGGGGCTTTATGGGTGCACGGACGGATAAGTCGAAAAAGCGCCTGAACCGTGACGGTGAAGTACAGGATAGCCCGCCCGAATTGCGGCAATTGGGGATAAATAATTTACCTGACAGCCGCTGCAGCACTGTTGAGGATTATAAGAAGTTATGGAATCCAGGCGTGATCTGCGCCGGTTCATTGGAGGCGGGCAAGGACGCCTGCCAAGGCGATAGCGGCGGACCTTTGACGCGCCAGCAAGGTGAGCAGCGCGTATTGGCAGGCGTCGTTTCAACCGGCGTCGGCTGCGCATTTAAGAAAATACCCGGCATCTACAGCCGGGTTTCGACATATCACACGTGGATATTGCAGGCCAAACGCGTGACCAAGAAAGGTATTTCGCGGCAATAATATAAACCAGCACTTCAATGCTGGCGGCACCGCATATGCAGTAACCGCCAGCATGATATCATAGCTTATTTCGCGTCGTCGGTGCGCTCTGTAGGGTCGGCCCGTTCCGTCGGATCAGCGCGTTCAGTTGGATCGGCACGCTCATCTGCGGCAGCTTTATCACCGGCAGGCATCGCCTTCTCGTCTGCCGCAGCATCTGCCGCTGGCATAGCAGCGGCATCGGCAGCAGGTTCTTCGGTAACTGTTTCGTCGGTTACCACTGTTTCTTCGGGTTCAGCCGCCGGTTTGTTGCACGCCGCAAGCGCCAAAGGTGCGGAAACCATTAGGATTGTTGTAAAAATCTTACGCATGTTAAGTCCCTTCCTCCTGTTAGAAATATCAATTTACACGAAACCTATGTCCTTTAGCAAACGCGAAAATTCGGGTTCTTTGCGTAGCGGATTGAGCAGCGGATCATAATACATCTGGATCAATCCGCTGTCGCCCTCAGCGCGCGCATCAAGCAGCGCCTGCATGCCTTTGGGCACATCGCCCCACTGTGCATAGACTTGTGCCTGTTGGTACAGGCTGTTGCCGCCGTGCTCGGCAACCATCTTATCAAATGCTTGCTGCGCTTCGGTGGCCTTGCCTTTGCGGTGCGCAACAATCGCTAGGCCCGCAAGGCCGAATATGCTGTTTGTCTCGGCGCTGTAAGACGCCTCTGCCGCGTCTATTTCGCCCAACATATATTGTGCTTGGGCGATGACTGCATTGGCCCCGCCCAGCTTGGGGTTCAGAGCAAGCCCACGTTTTAAGGCCTCAACCGACCCTGCGTAATTACCGGCGGCATAATCTATGGTGCCGATGGTGCGGAATGTCCTTGCGTTGAGTGGATCGAGCGCCAGCGACCGCGTAATTGCCTTGTTCGCTGCATCGAAGCGCTTCAACCGCGAATTGAATATCGCGTAACGGCTCAATATGTCGGCGTCACCACCGCCCAATTTGAGCGAGGTTTCATAGGGCTGTCGCGCTGCCCGCATATCCATCTTGCCGTATGCTAAGGCGAAACCCAATGCCGAATGCGCTTCGGCATATTCTGGCGCGAGTTCGACCGCCCTTCGCGCCGAAACCACCGACCCTCCGTAGAGCGATTTCAACTCTTCACTTTTGGCATGCTGGTTGGCGATGATCGCCATCGAACGTGACCGTGCGGCATACGCGGCGGCATATTTGGGATCTGCCGCAATGGCTTCGTCAAATTTAGCAAGTGCCAAGCGGTCGCTGGCTTCGTCAATACCCGCCTCGAACAGGTCTTTGCCGCGCAAATAGGCATCGAACGCCGCCACGCTTTTGGTGCCGCCAGTTTTACGGATATCTGGCTTTGCATTCGCTACGCCGCCGTCGATTTGCGCAGAAAGCTCGGTTGCGATTGCGGTCGCAATCTCGCTTTGCACCTCGAAGATGTTGGCCATCGAACGGTCAAACCGGTCCGACCATTGTGCGACCCCAGAGCGACCATTGATTAACTGGGTATCAATTCTGACCACATCGCCCGATCGGCGAACGCTTCCTTCCAGCAGGAAGGCCACACCCAGTTTTCGTGCGATTTCCTTGATATCATCCTTTCGATCACGAAAATTATTGGAGGATGTTTGTGCTGCCACCTGCAACAACGCATTACGGGTAAGTTCCGAACGGACTTCAGCGGCCAACCCATCGGAAAAATAGGCCTGTTTGGGGTCGCCGCTCAAATTATCGAAGGGCATCACCGCAACGCTGGTGGCTGCAATAGATTTACCGCCGATCAGCCCGCTGAGCCATGCTGCAACCCCGCCACCCGCCACGGCCACCGTGCCGCCGCCAACCAGCAGCGTGCGCCTGCTAAATTTCTGTGCGAGGCTAATATTGGGATGAGTGAAATCGGCTGGCCGGTCATGCAGCGCGGCAACCGCGCGCACCAATTTTTGCATTTCAGGCGATCCCGCTTTAACCTTGGCCTGCGAGGCGTCGATCACCTGAAACTGGCGAAACCCAAGCGGCGGTTCGCTGCCATCAATCGACAGTGGCACAAGACATTTCCGGTCACGCCCGCGCGTTGCTTCGTCATGCACCCAGTGCGAATTGTTGGAGTTCGCAGACCAGAGCACGACAATCGCCTTAGCGCGCTCCAACGCATCTTCGGTAGTGCGTGAAAACCGCTCTCCACCTTCGAGCAAGCCATCCCACCATACGGCAAAACCAGCCGCTGCCAATATTTTGATAATCGGCAATGCCCGTTTTTGGTCGCCGCGCGAATAGCTCACAAATACCGTGGTTTCACCAAGGCTGTCTGCTTTCGTGTCTTGGCTGCCGATATTCATCTGCTTTAGCGCGCCCCTGCTTGAGTGTGCGACCCTTTGCATACGCTTGACGTCATTCTTATGCTTTCGGCGGGGTTACACAAGCGATTTGATACATCTGGCGCATTGTAAACTAAAGGACTTGTCGCCGCAGTTACCGCCGCTACGATATGCGTATGAACAAGCCTGCGGCCTGCATGTCTGACTCGATAGCATTGCCGCCTGCGCGGTTGTGCATCGCAATCA
Source organism: Sphingomonadales bacterium (assembly GCA_031369825.1). Classification (GTDB taxonomy): domain Bacteria; phylum Pseudomonadota; class Alphaproteobacteria; order Sphingomonadales; family Sphingomonadaceae; genus Sphingorhabdus_B. The sequence continues at coordinate 3,835 of JANMPK010000068.1, read as the reverse complement.
CCGGACACAGGGAAAGCAATGCAGCTTTTGCTGCTAACCGCGCCGGGATTGAGGCTATGCTTGCATCGGTCTTTGGGGCTGCGGATGCCGTCACAGCACGGCAAAGCGATGCAGTCGGCGTTACCCGCCTGCTTTCGCTGTTGGCGCACGGCGCGGACTTGATTGCCGTTGACCAAGCTTTGTCGCGTGGGTGGGAGATTGTGGCGCCGCTACCGTTTGGGCTCGATCTCAACATTGCGATCAACGCCGACCCGGAAAATGCCGGGGACGCAGAAGCACTTTTGGCCAAGCAGCCGGTCAGTGATGGCGCGCTTGCAAAACGCGCGACCCACATCCGGGATGTTGCTAGCCACGCGCGGCTGTTTGAACTGGCCGAAGAAGACGCCAAAGTGTCGCGCCTTTTCGTGGATATGCTGCGCGCGCCCGAAGATGCCTTGGCGGCGGGCGCCTTTGCCAACGGCGCATCGGACAAGGTGGCGACTGCTGGCCGGGTGATGATCGAGCAATCCGATTTGCTCGTTGCGATCTGGGACGGGGTAACGCCGGGCGGCATCGGCGGCACCCGTCATACGATAGCAACGGCGGTCAATCTTGGCGCACCGGTAATTTGGATCAACGCAGCGCATCCCGGAACACTGGCAATATTGCGCACACCCGAAGAACTTTTTGTTCTCAGCGCTGCGATCGGCACGACAACGCTTGATGACATAGAGGCACTGTTTGAAACGACCGTGAACCCCCCGGCTGCTGACCAGAATGAGCGCGCGATCCGTTTTCACACCGAACAATGGCACCCACGCAGCCACCGGCGATTCCATGCGTATCGGCGCATCGAATCATTATTTGGAGGAAAAGGTTTACGCGGGAGGTTTGGCGGGCTGGTCCAACGCTATGAAACGCCGGACGCGATTGCCACGGGGACGGGTGCTGCGATGCTGGCACACGCTTATGCCTTGCCCGCCGGGGATATGGATTTCGTCAAACAAGTCGAAGTTGACGTGCTTCAGCGCTTTGCTTGGGCAGATGGTCTGTCGACGTATTTATCCGATGCCTATCGCGGCGGTATGGTGACGAATTTTCTGCTGTCTGCGTTGGCCATCATTGTCGGCGTTGCCTATTTGCCATTTGCGTCGGTCGACACAAAATGGCCTTTCGCGTTGGCAGAATTGATGCTGCTTGGGTCGATATTGGCGATCACTACCACTGGTCGAAGACGGCGTTGGCATGGCCGCTGGTTCGAAACGCGTCGTGTCGCTGAATATTTCCGCCATGCACCGATCATGCTGCTGCTCGGAGTGGCGCGTGCCGCTGGCCGCTGGCCGCGCGGCGCAGAAACTGAGTGGCCCGAATATTATGCACGTGAGGCCTTGCGCGAAATCGGATTGCCTTCGGTCGTGGTCAGCCAGGACTATTTGCGCGATGTGCTTGATAATTTGCTGCGCGAACACGCATCCCGGCAACGGCAATATCATGAGGCCAAGGCGCAAAGACTGACCCGCGTGCATCACGGACTGGACCGGATATCCGAACGGTTGTTCATCTTCGCCGTGGTGTCGGTTGCTACCTATTTGCTGCTGATGTCCTTTGGCGCGCTTGGTGTAATTCCGGCCCATTGGGCTCATGATATGTCAAAGACCTTCACCTTCTTGGGGGTCATCCTGCCTGCACTCGGCGGTGCTTTTGCCGGCATCCGCTATTTCGGCGATTTCGAACGCTTTGCCGCTATTTCCGAGGTAACAGCCGAAAAACTGGAGGAAGTTGAAGGACGCATCAACATCCTTTTGAAAGCGCCGCACGGCGAACTCCGTTACGCGCAAATCGCAGATCTGGCGCACGCCATTGATGACATAGTCGTAACCGAAATCGAAAACTGGCAATCCGTATTTGGCAGCAAACAGATCGCGGTGCCGGTCTAACTTTTACCTAAAGCGAGATTCAGCCCGCCGGGATCAGAAGCTTAGGATCAATCCGCGCGCTGTTCCATTTCATCCCCCAATGGAGATGTGGGCCACTTGCCCTGCCGGTCGCACCAACCCTGCCGATGGCTTGGCCTTGCTTTACAACATCGCCCTCACGCACCAGCAGTTCCGAGCAATGCAGAAACGCGCTGTTGAGCCCCATGCCGTGGTCAATCATCAGCAAATGGCCTTCAAGAGTAAACGCGTCGCTGGCAGCGAGCGTGACGACACCGTCGGCGGGGGCAACGAACGCGGTGCCTGTAGCTGCGGCGATGTCCATGCCGCTATGATAGCTGCCCGGGGTGCCGTTGTAGATACGTTGCGCCCCGAATAGCCCGGATGTCCGGCCTGGAACCGGTCTGATAAAATCCTGACGCCAGCCGTCGCTGTTGTTGCGGACTGCGCGTGCGGCGTTGATTCGCGCGAGTTCAGGCCCACGCCGTGCTTGAAATTCGGCGGTGGTTGCCGCCCCGCCGGTCGGGTTGGCTTTGACCTGTTCAATACGCCAGTCACCGGGCGCAACAGGCAGATAGCGTTCGGCGCGCCTACCATCAGAAAATGAAGCGACCAGACTGGCGCTATTTTCTGCATCGCGGTCAAACCCCATCAGGAAAAACCCGTCGGGCGTAAGCGGAAGTTCGACGCCGTTCAGCAATACCGAACGCGCGCCGCGCGGGGCCTGACCCTTGATCAGCCCACCCTGAAGGGGAGTGCCCGAGAACCAGAAGTCGGCTGGGCGCATGTCGGGCGCGGTTTCTTCGACAGGTGGTTTGGCGCTAGCGGGGGCTGGCGCTGTGGCGGCCGCTGCTTTTGCACCAATAACCGGCGGCGTCGCAGTGCAACTGCCCATCGCCGCGATCACCAGAAGCAGGGATGAGCTGCGGCTAAGCATACGCGTCACGCTTTGCCCAGTGCCGCCCGCGTTGAAATTTCAGCGCTGGCATAAGGCTCTTGCTTGACCACGCTCCAATAGCGCAACTCATCAAGCGGGATGGCTTGGCCGGTGACAGCGCACAGCACATGGTCGCCTGCGCTCAGCATACGAAAGCCATTGGCCATATAATATACCCTTGCGGGCTGTTTGGATTTCGACATCAACATGCGATCCTTATGCCGCAAACGGCATGAACGGGCAATGACGGGGTTAACTGCCGAACAAATTGCCCTGATTTGCGACAGGTTTCGCTGGTTTGGACGCAGCGGGTTTGGGTGTCCGATTGCCGCCCTGGACCAATGCACCGACATCGCCATCGGCAAAGCGTAAGCCGACTTGCCCAGCGGCAATCGCGGCTTCGCGGCTGGCTATGGTTTTGCCTTCCGCATCGGTTACCCTTGCAAAGCCCCGGTTTAGGGGCGCTTCCGGGTGCAGGCTATCGGCGAGGCGTGCCAACGCGTTCAACCTTTGCTGGCCTTGCTCGACCTGCCGGACCAGCAGGCGCGGCGTCAGCATTTGGGCCGGGCCGGTGAAAGCCAGCTGCGCCCGGTTAACGCGCCCGACCAGCGATTGCCGTAAGCGTTCGGCCAGATCATCAGTGCGTTGCTGGTGCGGCGCCGCAAGGTCGGTCAGCTTGGGCAGTAACCGGCGCTGAGCCTCCAACCGCTCGCTTGCGCGGTCGATGTGGCGGCGGACCGCACTGCCCATGCGCAGCGAAATCTGGCCGATCCGTTGCAACAATTCGCTGCGCACGGGTACCGCTATTTCGGCGGCGGCGGTCGGCGTTGGCGCGCGCAGGTCGGCGGCGAAATCGCATAGGGTGGTATCGGTTTCATGCCCCACCGCCGAGATGATCGGGATCGAACAATCCGCCACCGCGCGCACCACCGCTTCTTCATTAAATGCCCACAGGTCTTCGATCGACCCGCCACCGCGTGCAACG
>JANMPK010000031.1:0-1656 GCA_031369825.1 Sphingomonadales bacterium | reverse complement strand
GTGGTCCAGATGGCTGGGTGTGCGAGGCGGGCGCGCTTGCCAAATGGGAAGACCATCCCGCCGATATTTACAGCGCGATGGTTGTTGGCTTGCGCGATTATGTCGATACCAACCGCTTTCCCGGTGTCGTTTTGGGCCTGTCTGGCGGCATCGACAGTGCAATTTGCGCGGCGATTGCGGCGGATGCGTTGGGGCCAGAGCGGGTATGGTGTGTGATGCTGCCCAGCCGTTATACCAGCCAGTCCAGTCTCGATGATGCCGCCGAATGTGCCGCGATGATCGGCTGTCGGCTCGATACGATTCCGATTTCACCTGCGGTTGAAGCTTTTGACGTCATGCTGTCGGGCAGTTTTGCCGACCGCGAAGTCGATATCACCGAGGAAAATGTGCAGTCGCGGATTCGCGGCGTGACGCTGATGGCATTGTCCAATAAATTTGGCCATATGCTTCTCACAACCGGTAACAAAAGCGAAATGAGCGTCGGCTATGCGACGATATATGGTGATATGGCAGGCGGCTACAATCCGCTAAAAGACGCCTATAAGATGACGGTGTTTGCTATATCCGAATGGCGCAACAAACATAAGCCGCGGATTGGCCTTGGCCCCGATGGCCCGATCATTCCGCAGCAAATCATCTCGAAGCCGCCCAGTGCAGAACTACGCCCCGATCAGAAAGACAGCGACTCGCTCCCCGAATATGCAGTGCTCGACAAGATGCTGCATGCGCTGGTCGAGGAAGAATTGTCGGTTGACGAGGTTGTTGCGCGCGGTTTCGACCGCGCCGATGTGACCCGTATTGAGCGCCTGCTCTACATCGCGGAATATAAGCGCCGCCAAGCACCGCCCGGCGTAAAACTGGGCACCCGCAATTTTGGACGCGACCGGCGCTACCCCATCACCAACGCATTCCGTAGCGCCTGAATGCCACGCGCATAAATTTGCTTGCCAGTATTAAGTAATAGTATATCATTACAAATGCGATACGAGTCCGGAGCGGTTCGTTTGCATAAGTTTTCATGTTTGGGCGCTCCGGCTTTGTCTCGGTAACGACGGGAAAGAGGAGACCCGATATGAGTTATGCAAGCGAAACGAAGCGCGCAAGCCCGGCAGGAATGAGCGCAGCGATACTGATCAATGGTTCGATAATATTGGCGGTAGCGTTGTCACCGCTGGTTGTAGAGCCACCGAAACCGCGTGATCCCTTTGCCGGGCGTTCTATCGAACTAACACCACCGCCAAAGGCCAAAGAAGAAGAAAAGCAAGAAGCGCGAAAATTGCCGCCGATATTTGTGCCGAAGCCGCTCAATGACTTTGTGGACAAGAAAACGCCAGTAACGACCAGCAATGAAGAGCAAGAGACAACCACGGTTATTGATGGCGGTGGTGGTGATGATATGACCGAAATTGTCCGTGATATCATCAAGCCGCCAACGCCGATATTCAAGGCAGCGTTACGTGACCCGAAATTCGCCAAGAGCTTCCAGCCGGATTATCCTGTCGGGATGTTGCAACGCGAGATCGAGGGCACTGTCACCATCAGGGTTCTGATCGGTGTGGATGGCCGGGTGCGCCAAGTGCAGATATTGAGCGCAACCACTCCCGATTTTGCCAAAGCTACCGAGCGGCAGGCTTTGAAAGCATGGCGTTTCAAACC
>JANMPK010000491.1:0-4690 GCA_031369825.1 Sphingomonadales bacterium | reverse complement strand
CGCGGCTCGACCAGCTAAAGCCGCGCGCCAGCCGCGCACGGTTGGTGTCGGTGGCAATCAAACGGCCTTTGCCTGCCATATAAGCCGCCAAACCCAGCGTCTTACCGCCAGCACCAGCGCATAGGTCAAGCACCGTCATTCCGGGTTTGGCCACGCAGGCATCGACAATCAACTGGCTGCCGAGATCCTGAATTTCGGCACGGCCTTCAAAAATGGCGGGATGGTTATCGACCGCCTGTCCGGTGGGTAAGCGCAACGCATAAGGCGATTGCAGTAATATTTCCGCCTCAGTCATTTCCGCCGCGACGACTTCACGTGAGCTTTTCAGCGTGTTTACCCGCAAGTCGAGCGGCGCACGGTCGAGCAGTGCCTTGCGTTCCGGCTCATCAACCAAATCGGCGAAGTGAGGCAATATCCATTGTGGCAGCAAGCCTCCACTTGCGCGTGGTTCATTGGCACCAATGGCAGCTGGACCATAATCGCTGCCGTCAAACAATGCGGCCAATTCCGCATCATTATCGGCCATAGCAACAAAGGCTGCCCGCGCATTGTCAGGCCGCTCGCCAAAACGACGGATAGCGCTCCACGCCAGATCGCGCACCGCACGCCGGTCTTTCGACCCGGCATAACGCCGCTCAGCAAAGAAGCGTTTGGCCAACTGATCAGCCGAAGCGCCACCATCTCGCGCCGCCGCGATTATGCCATCGAGTAATTCTATAGCTGATTGAAGGCGCGCGGCGGGCCTCATGGCTTATCGCGTCGGATAATTAGGCGCTTCGCGCGTAATTGTCACATCATGCACGTGGCTCTCACGCAAGCCCGCATTGGTAATGCGAACGAAGCGCGCGCGCGCTTGCAGGTCTTCGATGGTGCGTGAACCGGTGTAGCCCATCGCCGCCTTCACGCCGCCAACCAGTTGATGGATCACATCGCGCGCCGGACCTTTATAGGGCACCTGCCCCTCAATACCTTCGGGAACCAGTTTGAGCTGATCCTTGATGTCCTGCTGAAAATAGCGATCCGCCGACCCGCGCGCCATTGCGCCGACCGAGCCCATGCCGCGGTAGCTTTTATAGGTCCGCCCTTGATACAGGAAGGTATCGCCCGGTGCTTCTTCGGTACCTGCGAGCAATGACCCGACCATTACCGATGAAGCGCCTGCGGCAAGTGCCTTGGCGATATCACCCGAAGTCCGTAAGCCACCATCAGCAATGACAGGAATGCCCGATTTCGCAGCTTCTGCCGCAGATTCCATCACTGCCGTCAATTGTGGCACGCCAACGCCAGCGACAACACGTGTCGTGCAGATCGACCCCGGGCCAATACCAACTTTGATGCCGTCGGCTCCCGCGTCGATCAGAGCGCGCGTTGCTTCGGCGGTGGCGACATTACCCGCCACCACCTGCACCTCGGGTGACATTTTCTTGATTTCGGCAACTGCAGCCGCGACCATCTTGCTATGCCCGTGCGCGGTATCGACCACGATCAGGTCGCATTCGGCATCAATCAATGCCTTGGTATAGGCCAGACCCTTTTCGCCCACCGTGGTCGCCGCAGCAACGCGCAACCGACCCGATGCGTCTTTGGTGGCGTGCGGGTAATTGACCGCCTTTTCGATATCCTTGACGGTAATCAAACCAATGCAGCGATAATCGGCATCGACCACCAGCAACTTTTCGATCCGGCGTTGGTGTAACAATCGCCGCGCATCTTCCTGACCAACGCCTAGTGATACGGTGGCGAGATTTTCGTGCGTCATTAACTCCGACACCAACTGGTTCGGATTCTCGGCAAAGCGCACATCACGGTTGGTCAAAATACCGGCGAGCCGCCCATTGGCTTCAACCACAGGAATCCCAGAAATTGCATTATCCGCCATTATCGCCCGCGCCTCGGCAAGCGTTGCACTGGGTGTAATCGTGATCGGGTTGACCACCATACCTGATTCAAAACGCTTCACCTGACGGACAGCGGCACATTGTTCCTCAATCGACAGGTTCCGGTGTAGCACACCAATACCGCCCAATTGCGCCATAACAATCGCCATCCGTGCTTCGGTCACGGTGTCCATCGCCGAAGACAGCACCGGAATATTAAGCGATATCGTCTTGGTCAGGCGGGTGCGCGTGTCCGCTTGGCTCGGCAGTATTTCTGACTCGCCGGGCTGCAACAGCACGTCATCAAAAGTTAGTCCGAGGGGAATGTCTATCATATGGCCACCGCTTTATATGTCGATTCGTGGCGGCCCATGTAACCAGTAAGCAGGTTATCCGCCAGTCTTCATCCTCTTGTATTTTCGCGTGTTGGCAAAATATTTCCCAAGCTCGATATGCAGCATGGCATCCTCGGCGGCACCGCCCAATTCTGTGCTGTCGGTCAGCTCGTCATTGGGCCCGTGATAATCACTGCCGAGAAACTTTTGTGTCAGGTCGAGATCGGCAAATGAACCCCCCACCATCAACGCAGGCACGCCCTTTTGCGACAGTGCCCAGCCGTCTTGGCGTTGCAAAAAAGCGTTGGCATCGGTCGACGATTCGATCCTCCGCCCCGCTTTTTTTGCGATGCTGTCAATCACGCCATCCAGTTTAGTGGTGCCGCGGCCGATGATTGTGACCTTGGCACCGCGCGGCGCAATGGCGATGGTGTCGACATTCAGCAAAACGACAATCTGGTCCAGCGGCAGTGCCGGTTTGTCGGCAAACGCATAAGCGCCTAACAATCCGCTTTCTTCACCGGTTGTAGCGACAAAATAAATATCCCGGTCATGCCGCTTTTTCGATAGCGCTTCGGCAACTTCGGTAAGCACGGCAATGCCGCTGGCGTTGTCTACCGCTCCATTACATATCCTGTCTGCTTCACCTTCGGGTTCGCAAATGCCCAGATGGTCCCAATGGCCCATATACATGACTGCCCCAGAACGCTTTGTTTTACCCTTTATCTTGCCGACAACGTTGTAGCTGTCAAAGCGGCGGACATCGGTGGTAATATCAAGGTTGCTCTCGATACCTAAATCCTCGCCGACGAACGCCTCGGCCTTTGCATGCTGACGAAGTTTGTCCCAATCGCGCCTGGCTGCGGTCACCAGTGCAACAGCAAATTCAGAGCTGATAGCACCTTCCAATGGCGCGCGCTTTTCCTGAGTTTGCAGGGATATTGACCGCGAAAGCAATTGTCGCCGAACCGCCGCCCATTCGCCTTGGCTATCCGCAACCATTATCACTGCTTCGGCACCGGCGGCGGCAAGAGCCTCACGGCGCGCACGTGGCGATTGCATGTCTTCAGGCGCGAATTCGGGCCGATCGAGTAAAATGACAACGGCTTTGCCGGCAACACCGTCAATCACCGAACCGTCAGGCATCACGCCATAGCCGCCAAAAAATAACGGCAGCGCTTTTTTGGTATATGTTGCGTCCTTGCCGATCAGGACAATGTCATCAGATGCGACACGCAATACCCGGTCTTTTGCAACAAAGTTGAATTTTGCAACACCTTGGCCGCGACTGACCATCGCCACAGGGTCGAACCAGCTACCGTCACTGGCCGCAGGGATCAAGCCCGCAGCTTTCCAGCTTTCGGCGATGTAGTTGATGGTTTTGGTTTCACCTTCGGTACCAGGCGCGCGACCTTCAAAATCGTCACTCGCCAATACCGCTATATGCGCCCGCAAATCAGCTTCGGTAACGCTGTTTGCCAGCAACGGGGTGGCAAAAATCCACACAACCATAAATGCCAATATACCCAGAGACGAGCGCATTAAAATTCACTCCAAAAGCGATATTTATGCGTCGCCTATCGTATGCAGGAAACGTTCTACCGTCATTTTGGCTTGCTCTACATGTATCGTCTCAATCATGCGACCCTTAAAACGCTGTGCGCCGCCTCGACTCGCCGCAATTAATTCCTCGGCTTCGGCAACCATTGCCGGGTCCGGGCCAAAGCTATGGTTGGCAATGGCAATCTGTTTGGGGTGTATAAGCGTCTTTCCGGTGAACCCATAAGTAGCACCTTGCCTGCATTCCGCATCCAAACCGCCCATATCGTCCAGCAGGTTATAGACGCCGTCAAAGCGCGGCTTACCGCTTGCCGAGGCTGCAAGAATTATCATCTGCAAAGAGAGTTCAAGACCCTGACGTTGTGGCCCTTGGCTTATTCCGGTTTCGGCTGAAATGTCATTCGTTCCTGCAATCAGCCCTGCCACCGCTTGGTGCGCAGCTATTTCATGCGCAGCGTAAAGCCCTGCCGGGGTTTCGATCATGGCGAGCAATGGGGCTTTTAAATCCCGCCAAAGCCTGTCGATGGTTGCCGCAGATTCGACTTTCGGCAGCACAAAAAAGTCAGCTTTACAGCCGCGCAACGCCGTTACATCATCGTCAAACCAGCGGCTATCTGCGCTGTTCACGCGGACCGCGATTAGCTTGCCCGGTGCACCGGCCTTAACGAACTGCATCGCAGACGCGCGTGCGGCTGGCTTATCCCCCTCGGCAACCGCATCTTCAAGATCGACGATCAGCATATCGGCATCCAACCCGCACGCTTTTTCCAGCGCGCGGGCGTTAGATGCTGGCACATAAAGCGCCGAACGCACAAATTTCAGCTTTTGCGACACATCCAACATATTGTTCATAGCACCCCGTCCGATTTCCCTTGGCAAGACCCTCAATATTTACGACATTGCAAGCGGCGTCAAACG
>JANMPK010000482.1:0-2128 GCA_031369825.1 Sphingomonadales bacterium | reverse complement strand
GCTGGATCGGAAATCCGGTAACCACCGGCTATATTGAGATACACCTCAGCGGTCGAGAAGCTCAGCCCACACCGCGCCTCCAACACAGCCAAGATCATTGCCAGCCGTCCACTGTCCCAGCCAACCACAGCGCGGCGCGGTGTGGCACCGCTCGACAGCCGCACGGTCAACGCCTGTATCTCGACCAAAACGGGCCTGGTGCCCTCAAGCGCGGGAAAAACCGTTGCGCCGGTCACCTGCTCGGCGCGGTCGGTCAAGAACAAAGCGCTCGGATTACCAACCTCGGTCAGTCCCTCCTCCGCCATCGCAAACACGCCGATTTCGTCAGTGCCGCCAAAACGGTTTTTTGACGCCCTGAGAATGCGGTATTGATGGCTGCGCTCGCCCTCGAACGACAACACTGTGTCGACCATATGTTCGAGCACACGCGGCCCTGCAATACTGCCATCCTTGGTCACATGCCCGACGAGCATCAGCGCCGACCCGCGTTCCTTGGCAAAACGGATCAGTTCCTGCGCCGATGCGCGTACCTGACTTACGGTCCCCGGCGCGCCTTCAATAAGGTCGCTGTGCATCGTTTGGATCGAGTCGATCACCACTAAAGCAGGCGGTTCCCCCCGGCCCAATGTCGTCAAGATATCGCGCACCGACGTTGCCGCTGCCAACTGCACCGCTGCATCACCCAACCCCAACCGCCGCGCACGTAGTCGCACCTGATCGACCGCTTCCTCACCCGAAATATAGGCCACAGAAAGCCCGCGCCGCGCCAAATTGGCTGCTGCCTGCAACAGCAGGGTTGATTTACCGATGCCCGGGTCACCGCCTAGCAAAGTCGCTGAGCCCGCCACCAATCCGCCACCCAAAGCGCGGTCGAACTCGGAGATGCCGGTCGAGGCGCGGTCGGGCAGTTTGATTTCGCTATCAAGACTGTGCAGCATAACATCGCGCCCGCCGCTGCGCAGGTGGTGCTTCATTTCAAACACCGTGGCGCTCGCCTCTTCGGCTAATGTGTTCCACTCGCCACAATCGGCGCACTGTCCTTGCCAACGCGTTGCCTCCGACCCACATGCCTGACAGACATATCGTTTTTTCGCTTTTGCCATACCAATGGCATATCAGAACGAATAGGGAACGCAAGACGCTTCTTTACTTGCATGGGGTCGCCTGCGCTGTCACATCAACGATATGCGCGAGAAAGAACTCCGGTTGGCACTTATCTGTTACGGCGGCGTCAGTCTGGCGATTTACATGCACGGCATCACCCGCGAAATCTGGCACCTGTTGCGGGCCAGCCGGTCGTTTCATGATGGCGCAACGCCGGGCACAGGTAGCGAGGCGATCTATCACGACCTGATGGCCGATATCGCACGGAGCAGTGGCACCAAGCTGCGTGTACTGGCCGATATTATTGCCGGATCAAGCGCAGGCGGGATTAACGGCATTTTCCTGTCGCAAGCCATCGTCACTGGCCAGTCGCTTGAACCACTGACCGAGATGTGGCTGGAGAAAGGCGATGTAGACACGCTGCTCGACCCCGACGCGCGGCCTCTATCGCGGTTCAGCAAGTTTTGGGCGACGCCGATTGCGTGGGCAATATTGCGGCGCAAGGGTGGGGCTATCGAGCGCACCGTTTCAGCCGAAGTACGCGATGAGGTTGCGGCAAAGCTGTCGCGCTTCGTCCGCGCCCGCTGGTTTGCCCCTCCTTTTGGAGGCGGGGTGTTGTCAACTTTGCTGCTCGACGCATTTGATGCGATGGCGACGACCACGGGTGTGAAACTGCTGCCCGATACGCAGCCGCTCGACCTTTTCGTCACGGTTACCGATTTTAACGGACATGACCAAATGCTCCGGCTCAACAGCCCGCCACAAGTCACCGAATCCGAACACCGGATCACCATCGACTTTTCGACACGCGGGCGGAGCAATCTTGCAGATTTGCCCGAACTGGTATTTGCAGGCCGTGCGACTGCCAGTTTTCCGGGAGCGTTTCCGCCATTTTCGGCACGCGAGCTCGACAAAACGCTATCAGCGCGGAATGCCGAGTGGCCCGGGCGTGAGGCCTTTCTGAAACGGATATTGCCGCAGCAATTTGCTGTTGGCGCGGCAGATGATACGATGCTGATCGACG
>JANMPK010000434.1:0-1783 GCA_031369825.1 Sphingomonadales bacterium | reverse complement strand
GTGTGAGGGACGGTCATGGAGTTGGCGCGCTGCGAACGCTAACGCTTGAGGATGGTCGCATCATCGTTGACCGGCTAGAAGCGCAGGGCGAATATTATTACAGCTACTCGATTGTTACCTCACCGCTTCCCGTCCGGGCGTATCGTGCGACAATGTCGGTCGCACCCTTAACCGACAGCAGTAGCATCCTTACATGGTCGGGCAGTATCGAACCAGAAGGTATGACCGAAGAGCAGGCCACCGCATTTTTCGAAGATATCTACCGCATGGGCATAGGGTTGATAAATCGCAGCATCGCCGCGATGTAATCGAATAACGACGACGATCAGTGGTTACAATGCTCGCTATGAACATGGCCACCGCCCATCTTGCGGGCCTTTTCAATTTTCTTCAGCACCATCTGGCGTTTCAAGCGCGACAGATGGTCGATGAAAAGAATGCCCTCAAGATGGTCCATCTCATGCTGAAGGCAGGTCGCCATCAGGTCGTCCATTGCTTCTTCATGGACCTTACCGTCCAGATCCTGCCAGCGGGCACGTACCTTTGCAGGGCGTTCGACCTCGGCATATTGGTCGGGCACCGATAGACAGCCCTCGCTGTAAACCGAATGTTCTTCCGACGGGTCGAGGATTTCGGGATTAATGAACACGCGCGGGTTTTTGACGGTTTCACCGTCCTTTTCCTCTTGCAGGTCGATGACCAGCACGCGCTTCGGCACCCCGATCTGTATCGCGGCCAAACCTATGCCCGGGGCCTTATACATGGTTTCAAACATATCATCGACGAGGCGTTTCAAATCATCATCGAACGCCTCCACGCGAGACGAGATAGTTTTCAGCCGCGGGTCGGGCACTTCAAGAATAGGGTGGATAGCCATGCGGTCCAGATAGGGATGGTTGCTGACGAAATCAACCGACAGGACGGCGCGCGCGTAAAGCCTGCGCCAAAGTGCCGTCATCGAGATAGTCCAGTTCGCCGCCAACTGGCACGCCGTGGGCCAACTGGGTCAGGCGGATGGGATAGTCCTCAAGCCTTTCGGCGAGATAATGCGCCGTTGTCTGCCCATCGAGAGTCGCGTTCATCGCCAGCACAACCTCGTCAATACCGCCCGCTGCAACGCGCGCAATCAGGCCATCAATATGCAGGTCTTCGGGCCGGACGCCGTCGAGCGCAGACAGACGCCCACCTAAAACATGATATTTCCCAGGAAACAACCGCGACCTGTCAAGCGCCCAGAGATCGGACACATCCTCCACAACGCAAATCGAACGGATATCGCGGCGCGGATCAACGCAGATGCCGCAGGGGTTGCCGGTGTCGATATTACCGCAGGTTTCGCACACCACGAGCCGTTGTTCGACATTATTGAGCGCGCGGAGCAGCGGCTGCAACACCGTCTCGCGCTTCTTCATCAAATGCAGCACCACGCGCCGCGCCGAACGCGGCCCGAGCCCCGGCAATTTAGACAATGCTTGTGCGAGTGCGTCTATTTCTTGCGATGCCATGCGGGCAGTCTTAGGGGGCTTTGGAACAAAGGAAAAGTCACGATGCGCCTTGCCTTCATGGGAACGCCTGAATTTGCGGTGCCGACACTCAATGCGCTGGTGGCAGCCGGGCATGAAGTGGTGGCCGTCTATACGCAGCCGCCGCGTCCGGCGGGGCGCGGCAAGGGCGAGCGAGCGACGGCGGTGGAAGTGCGCGCGCGCGAATTGGGGATTGCGGTGCGGTCGCCGCGCACGTTGCGCGAAGCGGGCGAGCAGGCTGCATTTGCTGCGTTGGACGC
>JANMPK010000419.1:0-4884 GCA_031369825.1 Sphingomonadales bacterium | reverse complement strand
AAATCGGAGCTGATTGCCGACCGCACGGTGGAGATCACCTATAACAAGGACCGGATGAACGCAGGCGAAGTGCTGACCGCGATGCAGGGGCTGGGGCTAGGAATAGTCGATGTGACCACCAAGGAAGCCGATCTGGAAGATGTTTTCCTGCGGCTGACGAGCAACCAATAGATGGAAGCCGATGTCCTCATCATCGGGTCTGGCGCGGCGGGGCTGACGGCTGCGCTGCAACTGGCGACAACGAAGAAAGTCGTTGTCCTCGCCAAAGGATCGCTGTCCGACGGGGCAACGGCGTGGGCGCAGGGCGGGATTGCGGCGGTGTTAGAACCGGGCGATACCTTTGACAGCCATATCGAGGATACGATGGTCGCAGGAGCGGGCCTCAACAACCGCGCCACAGTGGAATTTGTCATAGAGAACGCCCCGGAGGCTATCGAGCGGCTCGCGGCTTTGGGCGTGCCCTTCAACCCCGGCGACGAAGAGCAATGGCATCTGACGCGTGAAGGCGGGCATAGTCATCGCCGGATCGTCCATGTCAATGATGCGACCGGCTGGGCGGTGCAGGAGGCGCTGGAAACGGCCGCCAAAGCCAATCCGAACATCACATTAGTTCCCGATATGGTCGCAGTTGACCTGATTATGGGGCGGCATCAGGAACGCTTTTCAACATCGGGCCGTGTCCACGGCGTGTATGCACTGAACCGGCGGACGGGCAAGGTAGAGGCCTATACTGCGCGCGCCACGATATTGGCGACCGGCGGGGCAGGGCGGACCTATCTCTATTCGACAGCACCGCGCGGCGCGACTGGTGATGGCATAGCGATGGCATGGCGTGCAGGATGCCGCGTTTCAAACATGGAATTCATGCAGTTCCATCCGACTTGCCTGTATAATTTGGAGGTCAAAAACTTCCTGATTACCGAGGCGGTGCGCGGTGAGGGCGGACATTTGAAGCTGCCTACCACTGGAGAGCGCTTCATGCCGCGTTTCGACAAGCGCGAGGAACTGGCCCCGCGCGATATAGTGGCGCGCGCGATTGACCATGAAATCAAACGGCTTGGGCTCGATTTCGTTCATCTCGATATCAGCCACAAAGAGCCGGAGTTCGTAAAGGAGCATTTCCCTAATATCTACGAGAAGCTCATGGGCCTAGGCATTGATATCACCAAAGAGCCGATCCCTGTGGTTCCTGCGCAGCATTATACCTGTGGCGGTGTGCTGGTCGATCTCGATGGCCGCACCGATGCGCCGGGGTTATATGCGGCGGGCGAGGTTACCCAATCTGGCCTGCACGGGGCCAACCGTCTTGCCTCCAATTCGCTGCTCGAATGCTTTGTCTTTGGCGACGCCTGCGCGCGCCATATCGAGGCCAATTGGGATAGCCTGATCCCCGCACCCGCCATCGTGCAGTGGGACGAAAGCCGTGTCACCGACAGTGATGAAGAAGTGGTCATCGCGCAGTGCTGGCGCGAAATCCGCAATTTCATGTGGAACTTTGTCGGCATCGTCCGCACCACCAAACGCCTCGAAAGAGCCAAACACCGCATCGACCTGCTCCGCCAAGAGGTCGAAGAATATTACAGCCATTTCCGCGTGACTCCCGATTTGATCGAGCTGCGCAATCTGGTCGAGGTCGCGGACCTGATTATACGTTCAGCGCTTTCCCGGCATGAAAGCCGGGGGCTGCATTATACGCTGGATTATCCACAGTTGGCGGCAGAAGCGGTTGATACCGTTTTGGTGCCCTGAGGTATCAAGTCTTCACGTTGATCTTCGCTGCGGGGCTGCCCGACATTGTAAGCTAGTCCCGCGCATCTAAGAAGCTTGATGAACAGCCAACCAGGATCACTTTGACCGGGTTCCAGACCAATCTGCGCCGACTCCGGAAAAGCGTGGTGATTATTGTGCCAGCACTCACCAAAGGTAACCCAACCAAGGCCCTGCAGATTGGAGGCCTGTACCGAAGCCCGCTGAACATGCCAGTGGCCCGGTCCGGGATTATGGCAAAAATAGGTAATGGTCCAATGGCCCCAAGTGCTGACAAATACCCGTGCACACACTCCCCACACCAGCCAAGGCAAACCACCTATTGCATATAATGGTATTGCGAGTACCAACTGATGCCATCGCCAACTTTAGTCCAGAAAGCGGTAGAAAGCATCATTGGCAAATTTTGGTTCGACCACCAACTTGGGTGATCTTGCAAAATCGAAACGACCGAATAATTGCCAGCATATGTCTTTAAGATAGGACCGCCGATGTGCGAAAAAATCATGGCATTCTTTTTGACGCTGCGCCCAATCCCTTAAGTCGTGGCCTCTGATGATTGCTGAAGGGCTGCCCATTCCAACGAGCACGCCGATATATATCAGAGAATACTCAACCCATGTGGGTGCTGAAAAACTGCGGTGTACCATCATGCGGTGCATCCCGACGCTATGGCCGAGCAACAGCGTTACCCAAGTCGCAACAAGGAAAACCCCAAGCGAACCTACTGTTGTTGCCGTAGGAGCAAGTATCAGCCAAATCGCCAGCATCCATCCGTTCCAAGCTGCCTTTGGCCAATCCGCAACTACATTGCCCTCGATAGCGGAGGCACCTCGCGTTTTTATTCGGTGAACCGGCTGCATCATTATTAACGAGCTTGGCATGTGAATGATGGGAAAGAAACAGCTTTCCTACAGGAGGCTAGATTGTCATTGTACTTGAGCTTGTTTGGAGGAGGAATTTGTGGCTGTTTGGAAAGATAAATCGACTGTTAACTTGCGCAGAGCTGTGCGGCTTTTGGCGGCTCTTTCTTTTGGTGCTCTGACACTGCCGGCCATCGCAGCAACCCCCGAAGAAACCGCTCGCGAGGTGCTTGCGAAAACACCAATCATCGACGGCCACAATGACACTCCGCACCAGATTGCGGAATTATTTGGGCGTGATTTTTCGAAGTTTGACCTGAAAGGCTTGCCGCCCAAAGTTCTGGCCAAAACTCACACCGATATCCCGACGTTGCGCGCGGGTTTCGTTGGCGGGCAATTTTGGTCGGTCTATGTTGATGCCGCTTTGCCCAAGCATGAGGCAGTGACCCGGACGCTGGAGCAGATTGATGTCGTTCACCAGATGGTTGCGCGTTATCCGGAGAGCTTTGCTTATGCGACCACCGCCGCAGAGGTTGAGGCGGCGATCAAGAAGGGCAAGATTGCTTCTCTGATCGGTATGGAAGGCGGCCATTCGATTGGCGGCTCGCTTGGTATATTGCGCGAGATGTATGCAGCGGGCGCGCGTTATATGACGATCACCCACAGCCTGACTACCGATTGGGCCGACAGCGCGACCGATGCGCCCAAGCATGACGGTTTGTCGCCCTTTGGTTTTGAGGTGCTGGCAGAGATGAACCGGCTTGGGATGATTGCTGACCTAAGCCATGTTTCCGAGGCGACGATGCACGATGTGCTCGACAAGGGAACCGCACCGGTGCTCTTTACCCATAGCAACGCGCGTGCGGTGACGCCGCATCCGCGCAATGTCTCCGATACGATCTTGAAGCGACTGCCAGAAAATGGTGGTGTGGTTATGGTTACCTTCGTGCCCGGCTTCACCTCGCCAGAACGGCGGCAATGGGAGTTCGAAAAATCGGCGGTGGCGGGCCGTGCCAAGATTGAATTTACCGGCAATCCGGTTGGCGAAAAAGCGGCGGTCGATGACTGGTCCAAAGCCAATCCGCAGCCGAAGGCGACACTGTCGCAAGTTGCTGACCATATCGACCATATCCGCAAGGTCGCCGGCATTGACCATGTTGGCATCGGCGGTGATTTTGGCGGAGTTGACGAACTGCCGGTGGGGCTGGAAAACGTCTCAACCTATCCGGCATTATTCGCCGAGTTGGTCAGGCGCGGCTATTCGAAGGCCGATCTGGCCAAGATTGCACAAGGCAATGTTCTGCGCGTGATGCGCGGGACCGAGAAAGCGGCGGGGCGCTAACCCCGCCGTTTCCATCTATTAGTCGAGCTTGACCGTCGCATATTGTGTTGGTGCGCCGCGGCGTTTGATGCCGAGTAACAACGCGCTGCGGCCCGCCGTCTTGGCTTCCCTGATCGCTGCCGACAGCGCTTCGGGGGTGCTCAGCGGCTTATAGGTCGCCGAAACGATCACATCGCCGCGTCGCAAACCTGACTGTGAACCGGTGCCGCGACCGGGCACGTCGATCACAAGCCCCTTGATATCGGCGCCCATGCCAAGCTGACGGGCAATCTCGGGGTCGAGCGGAATGACGCTAAGACCAAGTGCATCGCGGATGGTTTTCGCATCGGCAGTGTCATTATCGCCCTTGAAGTCCTTATCTTCTTCAGGGTTGAAATTGCTCTGCGCCAGCTTTTCTTCGGTTGGGCGCGTGCCGACGGTCGCGGTTAGCTTCATCGGCTTGCCTTCGCGCAAGATATCAAGCGGGATTTTGGTACCCGGTTTGATATTGGCAACAATGTAGGACAGCGTTGCTTCGGGTGAAACATCGCGGCCATCGACCTTCAGGACGATGTCGCCTTCTTTTAATCCGGCTTTTTCAGCGCCTTCGCCAGCGACTACGCGGTTGACAAATTCGCCACGATTTTTCTCAAGGCCCAAGGCGTCAGCCAAGTCTTCGCCGACCGGTGCGATGCTGATGCCAAGATAGCCGCGCTCGGGACGCACGCCTTTTTTGAGCGATTCAACCACCGGAATCGCTTCGTCGGCAGGAATGGCAAAGCCGACACCGATATTGGCACCAATCGGCGAAATCAGCCGGTTATTGATGCCGATGACTTCGCCCTTAAGGTTGAACAACGGCCCGCCGGAATTGCCGGGGTTGATCGCAGTGTCGGTCTGGATGAAGCGGTCATACGCGCCCCCCGAACCGAT
>JANMPK010000324.1:0-3290 GCA_031369825.1 Sphingomonadales bacterium | reverse complement strand
ACCGCGTTGCAGGATGCTGCATCGGTTGCTGGTCTGCTGATCACCACCGAAGCCGCGATTTCGGATGCTCCGGAAGACAAGGCAGCCGGTGGCGGTATGCCCGACATGGGCGGCATGGGTGGCGGCATGGGCGGAATGGGCTTCTAAACCCAACCGTTCAGTTCAAACTGAAATTAGATGGGCCGGTGGGGAAACTCACCGGCCTTTTTTATTGCGTTACAAGCCGATGCTGGCTTAGCACTGCTTGATGGGGAGGAAGGGATGGTCACGAGGCGAAGTTTCTTGGAGGCAGCTGGGGCGGCGGCATTGCTGCCATTATCGGGATGTTCGATGTCTGAGTCTCTAGTGCCGGAATCGCCATTAAGTGACGGGCTCTTTCGGATGCCCGAAGAAGCGGCCGCGCATCTTCGCACCGTGATGCAGTGGCCGGTTCGTGCAGACATCTACGGCGGCGCAAAATATCTGCGGGAAACACAATCGGCGATACGGACAATAGCGAGGGCAATATCGCGGTTTGAACCCGTGGTGATGATGGCAGATGCCAAATATCACGCCGAAGTTGCGGTTGGGGCGGACAAGAATATCGAGCTCTGGGATATTCCGACCGACGATCTTTGGGCGCGCGACAGCGGACCCACTTTCGTGACGCAACAGGACGGCGCCCTTGCTGTCATGGATTTCAACTTCAACGGCTGGGGCAATAAGCAACGCCACACCAACGACGCGTTGGTTGCCCGCCGTGTGGCCGAACAACTAGGCATCCCGCGCATTGACAGCGGCTTGGTCGGCGAAGCGGGCGGGCTTGAATTTGACGGTGCGGGAACGATTATCGCCCACGCGTCAAGCTGGATTAATGTAAACCGAAGCCGCGAAGATGCAGGCACGATCGGCGGCAAAATGATGCGCGCGTTGGGTGCAGACAAAGTCATTTGGGCGCCGGGTATCGCCGGCAATGACATTACCGATTATCATATCGACGCGTTGGCCCGCTTTGTCGCGCCGGGCCGGGTGCTCATTCAATTGCCCGACAAACCCAGCGCATCCGACCCTTGGTCCGTCACGGCATTCGAGACTTATGAGATATTAAAAAATGCCCGTGATGCCGATGGAAGAAAGCTGGAATTGATTGTGGTTCCCGAGCCAGTCGATATTCGCAGTGATAATCAGGAATTCGTTGCCAGCTACGTCAATTATTATGTTTGCAACGGCGCTGTTATTGCCGCCGAGTTCGGCGATGATGTCATCGATGAACAGGCAAGAAAGACGCTGGCGCAGCTGTATCCGGGACGCGAAATCATAATGCTGAATGTGGACCCCATCGGTGAAGCAGGCGGCGGCATTCACTGCGCCACGCAACAACAACCAGCCATTCGAAGTTGACGGGACGAGCAATGAAACAACTTTGGCTTTGGTTGGGCAATAACCAGCAACCCATACAAGCATCTGCGGCGATTTTGGCGGCATTGCTGGCGGTTGCCACCATTGCCGGTGTCAAATGGCAAATGGACGGGGCCGCACGCTTACAAAAGGAGCAATCGGCGCGCGATATTTACCGCGAGTATCTGAGTATCTCGATCTCCAAACCGGAATTTGCGCAGCCCGATTATTGCACATTGTCGGCGTCACCGCAATTCGCGGCATATGAATCCTATGTTGCCTATCTGCTCTATGCCGGTGAACAGGTACTGGTTCTTGGCGAGGGTTGGCCGGATGTTTTGCGTGGAGAAATGGAGCGGCACGCGGATTATTTATGCTCGGTTGATTATCAGCCAACCGATTACGATCCGACTGTGGCAGCGCTTGTGAGTCGTGTTCGCGGAACGCAGTGCCAGTGGGCCAAACTGTGCAGCGCTAAGTGACATAAACATGGAACTTAACGCCGGGTTCGATTAACGGCCCTGACCGTTACGGAAACGTATCAGACAGATTTGGTAGATATTGCTTGCAACATCTCGCCCATTTTGGCGTGCAGCATGTTCATGGCTTTTAAGGGTCGCACCATGACCTTGAAGTGAGTGATCAGGCCGTCGTCGTCGCAGCTGATCATGTCGATGCCGTTTATGTCGATGCCGTCGATGACGGTTTTGAATTCGAGCACGGAAGAATTTTCGCGGTGCCATTCGCCGATATATTCGAAGTCGCTGTTGCCGAGAGTGTGGCCTGCGGCGGCGAGATATTTGGCGGTTATTGCCTTGCCCAGTTGGGGCGAGTGGACGACCGGACTTTCGAATACGCAATCATCGTGCAGCACGGCGGATATCGCACCCATATCGCGTGACAGAGCGACGGTGTGCCAGATTTCTGAGGGGTTCGGCATGTTCAATATCCTTCTTACCCACCGTTCGCCCTGAGCTTGTCGAAGGGCAGTTTGCGTAACCTGTGGTTGGCCTCTGGCCGCCTTCGGCCCGACAGGCTCAGCACGAACGGCTTTTATTGTTAGTATCCCAGATCCAAATTCACGAGCGGCTCCAGCGGCTCGCCCACTTGATAGCGTTTGAGGTTTTCGAGAAAGCGCTGCGCCGCACGGATGAACATCTTGTCCTGCGCGCGGCCTGACAGGTGCATGGTGATATGCACGTTGTCGAGGCTCCATAAAGGATGGTCGGCGGGGAGCGGTTCTGGCGTGGTGACGTCGAGGAAGGCTGCGCCGATTTGCTTGTCTTGGAGGGCGCTTACCAGCGCGTTCTGATCGACCAGCGATCCGCGCGCAATGTTGAGGAGTGTCGCGCTCGGCTTCATCGCGGCGAATTCCTCGGCACCGATCATGTTCTCGGTTTCGGGGGTCGCTGGCACCGCGAGGATGACCCAGTCGAACTCACCCAATCGTTCGCGCCATGCGTCTGGGGCCAAGCTGGCGGGCCCGGGTGTGCGGCGGACGACCGTCACATCGACCCCGAACGGTATGAGGCGTTCTTCGATGAGCTTGCCGATGGCGCCGTAACCGAGGAGCAAGGCCTTCGATCCGAACAGTTCGGCCTTGCCCGGCGAGTCCATCAACCAATCATGCCGGTCCTGCGCGCGCACCACTTCGCGGTATCCCTTGGCGACCGTCAACATCCCCATCACGACATATTCGGCGATGGTGATCGCGTTGATGCCTGCGCCATTGGTGACGACGGTGCCTTGGCGCTGCAACTGCGCGAGCGGCATGCCGTCGACGCCGGCGTAAATGCTGTTGAGCCATTTCAGGTTGGTCGCGGCGGAAATGATCTTGAACATCTCCGCCTTGTCATTGAGGTCGAACCAGCCAATGTCGGCAAGCGGTGCAAGCTCAAGCGCCTGCTCGGTCG
>JANMPK010000290.1:0-3048 GCA_031369825.1 Sphingomonadales bacterium | reverse complement strand
ACCCAGAAATACCAATAGAGCCAGCCAACGAGGAAACCCGCCCAATTGCCGACTCCGGCGCGAGCGAAATCGGGGAAGGTCTGCATACCGGGCATTGCCATTGCCATTTCAGATATCATTCGCATCACAAGCAGAACGAGGAAGCCGGCTAAAGCGTAACTTACCACAGCAGCTGGGCCGATTGTGCTGATTGCGGTGGAAGAGCCAACAAAAAGCCCTGCGCCGATAATCCCGCCAAATGTGATCATCGATACATGGCGTGATTTCAACGACCGGCTTAACTCATTCGGCGTATTGTCGGTTTGCTGTGCGGCTATGCTCGTATCCATCAGTCTATCCCCCTCAATCTATGATGGTTCTAGCGTTGGTACGGCAGTCTTGTAAATGACAGGTCGCAAGGCAAAGCTAGTCGTTACATTGGCGACACCTTTTACGCGGGTCAGACGGAAACGCAGGAAATCTTCAAATTGCGTTAGCGATGCAACCAGTATGCGCAGCTGATAATCTGCCTCTCCCGTCATCAAGTAACATTCCATGACTTCGGGAAACTCTGCGACGGCGGTTTCGAAATCGGCCAGATGGCGATCGTCTTGCTGGTCTAGCCGAACACGGACAAAAGCCGTGACCGACAATCCGATTGTTTCAGGGTCAACCAATGCAACATAACGCGCTATCGTGCCGCTTGCTTCCAACTGGCGGACTCTTCGGAGACAAGGGCTTGGCGAAAGGCCGACGCGGTCGGACAGCTCCTGATTTGACATGCGACCATCGGCCTGAAGATACTCGATGATCTTGCGGTCTATCGCGTCGATTGAATTTATTGGCATAAATTGCCTTTATTCGAATAAAATTTGGATTAAACTGCCAAATTATTGCCTGTTAAGTCATATGTTTGCAAGGACATGCTGTTGCCTGTCGGCTATTATTTGCAAAATTTACAGCAAGAAGAACCGAAATGGCCACCATGCTTGTCGACGCCAGCGAAGAGAAAATCGCCAAGATCGAAGCGCTCGATACAAGGTTACGCTGGCTGTCTGCATGGATTGTTCACAACGCCAATCACATCCGCCCCAAACGCGATGGGTTGAAGGTCGGCGGACATCAGGCGAGCTGCGCGTCGATGACCGCGATCATGGCGGCGCTTTATTTTCATGCGCTTCGGCCGCAGGACAAGGTGTCCGTCAAACCCCATGCGGGCCCGGTACTGCAGGCCATCCATTATCTGCTTGGCAACCAGTCGTTGGAACAATTGCAGCAGTTTCGCGCATTGGGTGGTGCCCAAAGCTATCCATCGCGGACCAAAGATAAAATTCCGGTGGATTTTTCAACCGGCTCGGTTGGGCTGGGCGTAGCGATTACGGCCTTTTCCAGTCTTGTGCAGGACTATCTCATCGCCCGTGGTTCGATCGCCGAAGCGGACGCGGGCAGGATGATCTCGCTGATGGGCGATGCCGAGCTTGATGAAGGCAATATCTACGAATGTCTGATTGAAGGCTATAAGCACGATATTCGCAACTGCTGGTGGGTGGTCGATTACAATCGCCAATCGTTGGACAGTACCACCGCCGACCGGATGTTCCGGCGCTTTGACGATATTTTCGAAACATGCGGCTGGCGGGTTATTACGTTGAAGCACGGCAAGCTGCAACGTGCCGCGTTTTCCCGGCCGGGCGGCAAATCTCTTGAGGATTGGATTGAGAATTGCCCCAATGCCGAATTTGCTGTGCTGACTTATCAGGGCGGAGCAGCTTGGCGCGCGCGATTACTCGCGGATATCGGTGGCAAATCTAATGTGAAAAAACTGATCGACAGTTTTGACGATGAGGGCTTGGCTGCCTTGATGACCAATTTGGGCGGGCATTGTGTCGCGTCGTTGATGGAAGCTTTCGACAACGCCGATGACGACCGACCGACGCTGTTTATCGCTTACACGGTGAAGGGCTATGGCCTGCCTCTTGCGGGGCATAAGGACAATCATTCGGGAATGATGAACCCGGGGCAAATTGAGCAGCTTCGAAAGAGCATCGGCATTGACGCAGGGCAGGAATGGGAGCCGTTTGCCGGCCTAGGCGGAAACATGGCGGCGCGGCTGAAGAATTTTGTTGAACAAAGTGTGCTGGCAAAAAAGCCAGCCGAAACTGCATCGTCTGCTGTATCGGTGCCAGCGTACCTGCCCGTCCCGCAAGGCGATATGCAATCGACACAAGCGGCTTTTGGCCATGTGCTGCTTGATCTTGCCAAATCGTCAGAAGAACTGGCCGACCGGATTGTGACCACAGCACCCGATGTCACGCAGACCACCAATCTCGGTGGCTTCGTCAACCAACGCGGATTGTTTCGCCGGTCTGACATCGCCGATGTATTTCGTGACGCCAAGGTTCCATCCGCGCAAAAATGGGCAGCACATTCAGCCGGACAGCATATCGAATTGGGAATAGCGGAGAATAATTTTTTCCTCTTGCTGACGTCGCTTGGCCTTGCAGCACCGCATTTCGGTACGCGCCTGATTCCGGTTGGGACGGTCTATGATCCGTTCATCGCCCGCGGATTGGATGCACTCAATTACGGTTGTTACTCCGACGCTCGCTTCCTCTTAGTTGGCACACCATCAGGCCTTACCCTCGGACCCGAAGGGGGTGCGCATCAGTCGATCAACACACCGTTAATCGGAATGGGCCAGCCGGGTCTTGCCTATTTCGAACCGGCTTATGCGGATGAAGTCGCGTTGTTCATGCGATGGGCTTTCGAGCATTTACAAAAGCCCGGTGGCAGTTCGGTGTATTTAAGATTGAGTACTCGGGTTATTCCGCAAATGGAACGAGGTGGCCATGACTGGCAGGCTGACGCGCTTAAAGGCGGCTATTGGGTGCGCCAACCGATGCCGGGCGCAGAGGCCGCCATCGCCTTTACCGGTGCAATCGCGCCAGAAGTGCTGATGGCCTATGAGGCACTATTGGATGATATTCCAGGACTAGGGTTGCTCAACGTCACATCACCTGACCTCCTTCACAGGGACTGGTCCGCGCGCAATGCATCGCGCTGGTCGGG
>JANMPK010000278.1:0-2097 GCA_031369825.1 Sphingomonadales bacterium | reverse complement strand
GGCCCATGAAGTCGAGTCTTGATTTGAGAGGCTCTTTTGGCGCGCTCCACATCGCCAACGCTCGACCAGCCGGAACAAGGACTCGCGCCAAGAGTTATCCACAGGTCATGCACAAGCACATTGTACAAGAGGCAGGCAATTTTTCTGCTTGACAGATAAGAACATAAAGTGAACATTACACATAAGTTGTTCACATAATAGAAAGCTAACCCCCGCTAATGCGTCATTTGGGGGACATAAAGGACCAGTTCGATGACCCTCATTGCTTCCATCCTCTTCCTATCTGCCCTCGCGGCATCTGTGCTTGTGATCGCCGTCACTGTTGGTGACGCTATGCCACGCATAGCTGATGTCATTGAAGCTGAGTTCGGGCCGACTATTCAGACCGAACGGCGGATTAACTTTGGACCGGTTAGGCAGCATCAAGCTATGCGCAGTGCCGAAGTTCTTGCGTTTCCAGCCAGGCTTCGCAGCGAACCGGAATATAAGCTGGCCGCTTAAATCCTTTTGTAAAATCATAGCGCGCTAACATAAAGCAAAAGAAAAAGGCCACCCTTGCAGATGGCCTTTTCTTGTTTCTAAACGAAAGGGGCCGAGGCCCCTGACCGAATTTAGTTCACAGCGTCTTTCAGAGCTTTACCAGCTTTGAATTTAGGCTGGTTTGAAGCCTTGATTGTCATTGGCTCTCCAGTGCGCGGGTTGCGGCCGGTTGATGCCTTACGCTTTGCAACAGCGAAAGTGCCAAAACCAACGAGACGAACTTCGCCGCCTTTTTTCAAAGCGCCGGTGATCGAATCAAACACGCCTTCAACAGCTTTCGCAGCATCGGCTTTAGTAAGGCCGCTTGCATCGGCGACTGCACTGACGAGATCTTGCTTGTTCATATTGGGAACCCCCCTCTCAAAGAATTAAAAAACCCACTTTTCTAAGTGAATCGCGGCTTAGCCGGTGGCGGGATAATGAGCAGATTCAGCGCGCTGTCAAAGAAAAAATCGGCAAAAAACCGCGCTTTTGGCTAAATTTACGACGAGTTGTCATAAAACCGAACAATTATCGTTCTTTTTCAGCCTCAATGCGTCACCGAAGCACCGTTTTCGCCACCAACAGTCGGCGGCAAAGATGCCGCTAATTCATCTGCTTCTGTCCATTCCACGGGAATTAAGGGCGAAACCAATGCCCGCGCAAGAACCTGATCAACATGGCTCACCGGAATAATCTCAAGACCTTCTTTTATATTTGCTGGAATTTCGGCCAAATCTTTTTCGTTTTCTTGCGGGATAAGCACTGTCTTGATACCCCCGCGCAGCGCCGCCAATAACTTCTCCTTCAATCCGCCAATGGGCAGCACACGCCCGCGTAGCGTAACCTCGCCAGTCATCGCCACGTCGCGGTGAACCGCAATGCCGGTCAAAGTGGACACAATGCAGGTCACCATGCCAACGCCAGCCGAAGGGCCGTCTTTGGGAACCGCGCCTTCGGGCAAGTGAATATGCACATCCTTGCGCGTGAACAGACTTGGTTTGATACCATAGCTTGGCGCACGCGCCTTCACATAAGAAAGTGCTGCCTGAATGGACTCACCCATGACTTCGCCGAGTTTACCGGTGGTGCGGATTTGCCCCTTGCCTGGCACCGTAACCGCCTCAATCGTAAGCAACTCGCCGCCAACCTCTGTCCAAGCGAGGCCTGTGACTGCACCAATCTGGTTTTCTTCTTCACCGATACCGTGGCGATATTTCTGCACGCCCGCATAGTCCGCCAGATTGTCCGGTGTGATCGCCATGCTGGTGATCTTGCCTTCAAGTATCTGCCGCAAAACCTTGCGCGCCAGCTTAGCAATTTCGCGCTCCAAAGTACGGACGCCTGCCTCGCGGGTATAATAACGGATCAAATCGCGCAGCGCCGCGTCGGAGAGTGAGAACTCCTCCGGTTTCAAACCGTGCGCGGCAATTTGCTTATCCAGCAAATGGCGCTTGGCGATTTCGAGTTTCTCGTCCTCGGTATAGCCCTCAAGCCGTATGATCTCCATCCGGTCGAGCAACGCCTGCGGCAGGTTCAACGTGTTCGCCGTCGTCACAAACATCACGTCGGACAGGT
>JANMPK010000271.1:0-7129 GCA_031369825.1 Sphingomonadales bacterium | reverse complement strand
GAAATGGGCTGGAGCCAGGAAAAGGCTTACAAGGGTGGTTTGCGTAATGCAGTGCAATCCCTTTCGGTATCGGCAAGCCCGCAAATCCTGTTGGTCGATCTGTCTGAATCAGGCGATCCTATAAACGATATCAACAGTCTTGCAGAAGTCTGCGAACCTGGCACGATTGTGATCGCGGTCGGGCAAGTCAATGACGTTCGGCTTTACCGTGACCTGCTTATGTCGGGCCTACAGGATTATCTGTTAAAACCGCTTAGCCCAGACGCATTGCGCGATGCCTTTGCAAATGCGCAGACGATCCTCAGCACGCCCAAGCAAGAAGAAAATGCCGGTGACAGGCCTCATATTTCTACGGCTATTATCGGAACCCGTGGCGGTGCCGGTGCGTCCACAGTCGCAGCATCTCTGGCATGGACATTCTCCGGCAAGCAAGGCCATCCTACCGGCTTCCTTGACCTTGATGTTCATTTCGGAACAGCGGCTTTGGCGATGGATCTGGAGCCAGGACGCGGTTTAACCGATGCTATTGATAACCCAAGCCGGATTGACGGGCTGTTTATCGAACGCGCTATGATCAAGGCCAACGAGAAACTCTCTATCTTGTCAGCAGAGGCACCAATGAGCAGCCCGGTGCTGACCGACGGTGCCGCATTTTTTCAGCTGCAGGAAGAATTCCGTGCAGCTTTTGAAAACACCGTCATAGATTTACCGCGCAACATGCTGATCGCATATCCGCATCTGGTTCATGACGTGAACGTCGCAGTGGTGGTTACAGAGATGACATTGGCATCTGCGCGCGACACAATCCGTGTGCTTGCCTGGCTCAAACAAAGCGCCCCGCATTGCAAGATATTGGTCGTTGGCAACAAGTTCCAGACGGCCTCAGTTGAAATTGCGCGGAAAGATTTTGAAAGCACGATCGAACGCAAGATTGATCTGGTTTTGCCGAACGATGCGAAAGCAACTGCGCAAGCAGCCAAGGTTGGCCAGCCTGTTGTTGAGGCTGTCAGAGGAAGTAAGGTTTCGACGGGCATATTGGCGCTGGCCGAGATGATTCAAGGCAGTGCCGGCGAAGTAGTTGAAGCACAAGGTGACCAAAGCAAAGATAAAGCCAAAAAATCAATGCTTGGCGGATTTAAGTCTCTCTTGGTCAAAAAATAACCTGTTTCAAGAACTTGAGGCTGTCGCAAAACAACCTCGTGTTTCTTGGAACAACTGAAGCAAAGCGACAAAGATGCAAAACTTGATATTAGCAACAGGTGCGATGCTGGTTTTGGTCATGTTGGCACTTGCCTTCATGGGCCCTAATGTTGGCAAAGCGACGTCACGTCGATTGGGCGTTGTCAAAATGCGTCATTCGGATAGCACCGACGCGCGTGTCGAACAGCAAATGCGCAAAGCTGTTGCCGCGCGCCGTCCGCTCATTTTTTCCGATGGCCAGCACATTAGCCGTGCTGATAAGCTGCGCCTTCGCCTTGCCCAAACTGGCAAAAAATGGACCATGAAGCAGTATCTTTCTGCATCAAGCGGACTCGCTTTCGTTATCATGGCATTGCTGTGGCTGAAGGGCGCACCGCTTTATCTAGCATTGTTTGCCGGTCTGCTTATCGGTGCCGGATTGCCACACATGGTCATCAACTTTTTGATCAACAAACGTGTCAAGGACTTCACTGCAAATTTCCCCGATGCTATTGAACTGCTTGTCCGCGGCTTGAAATCAGGCTTACCGGTCGGAGAGACTTTGAACGTTGTCGCCAAAGAAATTCCGGGGCCGGTCGGTATCGAGTTCAAGATGGTAACCGAAAAAATCAAAATCGGTAAAACGATGGAAGACGCCCTGCAAGAAACGGCTGATCGACTTGGCACTGCCGAGTTCCAGTTCTTCGTTATCACTCTTGCGATCCAGCGTGAAACGGGCGGTAACTTGGCAGAAACACTGGCGAACCTTGCTGACGTGTTGCGTAAGCGATCGCAGATGAAGCTTAAAATCCGCGCGATGTCGTCGGAATCGAAGGCATCTGCGTATATTGTCGGTTCGCTGCCATTCTTTGTGTTTGGTATGGTTTGGACGGTCAACCAGAAATATCTGGAAGGCTTTTTCTATGAACCACGGTTGATCATCGCTGGAATCATTGGTGCCGTATGGATGAGCATTGGCGTGTTTATCATGGCCAAAATGGTCAGCTTTGAAATTTAAGTTGGGGACGGGGCAAATATAATGACCAATCCAGGTGGACCTCAGCTTCTTGGCATCGACGTGTTCATGGTGGCAACTATGCTAGCGGCGGTTGCATCTGCTGCCGTGTTGCTAGCCATTTATGCTGCTGTCACTGTGCGCGATCCGATGTCGAAGCGCGTAAAAGCGCTAAGTGAACGTCGGGAACAATTGAAGGCAGGCATAACGGCTACAACCGCCAAAAAACGCGCCAAGCTGGTTCGGAAAACCGAAACCACCGACAAGATGCGCCAGATGCTATCTTCGTTAAAGGTGCTTCAAGAAGACCAGATCAAGACGGCACAGCAAAAGCTTGCACAAGCTGGCATCCGTCGCAAAGAATTGGCGGTTATAGTTATCTTTAGTCGCCTTGTTTTGCCTATCGTTCTTGGCGGAAGCGCTGCTTTATGGCTTTATGGCCTTGACGGGTTGGCAGATTGGACTCCGATGAAACGCTTTGGCGTTTTTGCAGGGCTCACCATTCTCGGGTACAAAGCCGCTGATATGTATGTCGGCAACCTTGTTACCAAACGCACAGACGCTATTCGCAAGGGCCTTCCCGACGCGCTCGACTTGTTGGTTATTTGTGCCGAGGCAGGCCTGACAGTTGACACCGCGTTCAACCGCGTCGCCAAAGAATTAGGTCGTGGCTACCCCGAACTGGGCGACGAGTTTGCGCTGACCGCGATTGAGCTGGGATTTTTGACCGAACGTCGCATGGCATTTGAGAACCTGGCCTACCGGGTTAATCTCGGCTCGATCAAAGGTGTTGTCACCACCATGATCCAGACGGAGAAATATGGTACACCGCTTGCCTCTGCGCTACGCGTATTGTCAGCGGAATTCCGTAATGAACGTATGATGCGCGCAGAAGAAAAGGCCGCGCGTTTGCCAGCGATTATGACAATCCCGCTGATCCTGTTCATCCTGCCGACGCTGTTCATCGTTATCTTGGGACCAGCGGCCTGTTCGATTGGCGACGCATTCTCCAAGAAATAAATCCCAGACAGGCTAAAGAATGGGCGGGGCTGCGGCTCCGCCCTTTTTTATGCGCTTTTGACTGTCTGTTCGATCGCACCAAAAATACTATGGCCAGCATCATCGCGTGACTCGATCCTGATCGTATCACCAGCTTTCAGGAACGGCGTTTTCATTTCGCCATCGAGAATTTTTTCAACCATCCGAACCTCTGCAATACAGCAATATCCCAAACCACCCTTTGCGACCGGTTTTCCAGGGCCGCCGTCGGCATCGCGGTTGGAGACGGTCCCCGATCCAATGATCGACCCTGCGCCAATGTCACGCGTTTTGGCCAGATGCGCGATGAGCACACCAAAGTCGAATGTGCAATCGTCTGATGCCACCACCCGCCCAAACGGTACGCCATTCAGGTCAACCATCAGCGTCCGGTGTAATTTACCTTCTTGCCAATAGTCGCCAAGGCTATCCGGGGTTACGAACACCGGTGAAAATGCACTCGCAGGCTTCGACTGGACAAAACCAAAACCCTTTTCGAGCTCGGCAGGGATCAAGTTTCGCAAGCTGACATCGTTGACCAGACCAACCAGTCGAATATGCCCCAAAGCATCTTGGGGTGAAATGCCCTGCGGCACATCGCAGGTAACCACCACGATTTCGGCCTCCAGATCGCAGCCCCATTCCTCATCCACCAACGGAATTTCGTCACGCGCACCCAAAAATTCGTCAGAACCACCTTGGTACATCAGCGGATCATGCCAAAAACTATCGGGTAGCTCCGCCCCGCGTGCTTTGCGCACCAACGCGACATGGTTCACATAAGCCGAGCCATCGACCCATTGATAGGCACGCGGCAGAGGCGCTGCTGCCTCATGTTCGTGAAATCGCTCGCGCGGGATTACCGCATGTTCAAGATCGGTTGCCAGCGCTTCCAATTTGGGTGCAATCACATCCCAGTCGTCAAGCGCGCTTTGCAAGGTCGGCGCAATGTGCGCTGCATCAGCATACCAAGCGAGATCATTTGATACGACGACCAGATGGCCATCCCGGCTGGATTTCAACGATGCGAGTTTCATTTGTTTCCTCTCATATTTTGACACATCATGACGACACAATCGGGTTGCGGCAACAGCAACTGTCGGCTTAGACTGAACAAATGATGGGCGGGAGTGAACAGATGCGCAAAAGGTTGAAGGCAGTAGCGCTTGCTTTGACTATGCTCGTAACCAATTCCGCAGCGAGCCAACAAACATTCAACCCTGACGAACCAGCAAAAAACTGGTGGGCTGTGGAGCAGAACCGCAGCGGGACATGGTATCTTGCCCAGTATAAGCGGTTGAACGCTGCCATAACCGCTTTGCAACCGCAACGTCCTGGCATTGTTGACGTTTATGTTGTTTCGATAGGTCTGGACTCTGACGCAGTGTTCGGTCGTGAAGCGGGCGAAGCGGCTACAGTGTTGAGCCATCGTTATCGTGCAGCTGGTCGGACGATTTTCCTTTCCGCAGGGGCCAACGATAAATCAGTCGGCACCCCGCAAGGTTCTCCGCCCAATCTCGCTGTGGCGCTCGCGGCTGTAGCTGCCAAAATGAATATGAAAGAGGATGTCCTGATCCTGTTTGCGACAACGCACGGCGATCCGGTATCAGGGCTGGCTTACCGCGATGGCGGCAATGGCGCGGGCATGGTTGCCCCAAAGCGCCTCGCCACACTGCTCGACGAGCTTGGGTTCGAACGACGGATAATCCTGCTATCGGCTTGCTTTGCCGGTGTTTTCATTCCCAATCTAACCAGCGAGAACAGCGTCATCGTCACTGCCGCATCATCCACCCGAACCTCCTTTGGTTGTGCGCCTGGCAATGATTGGACCTTTTTCGGCGACGCGCTAATCAACAACGCGCTTCGCAAGAACCAGTCATTTGAAAAAGCCACCGACGAAGCGGTTTCGCTCATCAGCAAATGGGAAACTGACCGCAAGCTGCTGCCATCGCGACCACAGGTGTTCTTTGGCGACAAGGTCAATGTCTGGCTGCCGCCATTGGAAACCAAAATGCCGAAGGTCGAAACGGCCAAGGTGGGACGCCCCGCCGTCGAAAGCAGCTAGTTCCGGTCGGCGTCGGGGTCGATATGCAACCAATCGGCGTGGCGCGGTGCCTTTTTCGTCTCGTTCCATTCGTCAAGCATCAGCGGCGCGACACGCTTAAGTTCTGCATGTTGATCAGGTGTACCGATGTTGCAGGCCAGTTCCAGTCGGTGGCCATTCGGATCGAAAAAATAGATCGAGCGGAAAATGCCATGGAAGGTCGGGCCTAGCACCGAAATTCCCTGCGCTTCGATATGCGCCTTTGCTGCGAGCAGAGTTTTCAGATCGGACACTTCGAACGCAATATGTTGCACCCATTCGGGCGTATTCAGATCGCGGGTCATTTCAGGCTGTTTGGGCAGCTCGAAAAACGCCAGCACATTGCCACCGCCCGCGTCCAGAAAGACGTGCATATAAGGATCATACTCGCCAGTCGATGGCACATGATCCTCTGAAAATGCCGACAGATAGTCCATGCCAAGCACGCGGTTGTAAAATTCCACCGTCTGCTTCGCATCGCGGCAGCGATAGGCGACATGGTGGATTTTCGAAAGAGCAAAGGGTGCGGTCATTGCGCTACCTCCAAGGTGCCACGTTCAATCTGGTCGCGTTCGATGCTTTCAAACAAGGCTTTAAAATTGCCTTCGCCAAAGCCCTCGTCGCCGCGGCGCTGGATGAATTCGAAGAACACAGGGCCAATCTGCGGTTGCGCGAAGATTTGCAGGAGCAAGCGAGGCTGGCCGTCTTCGGTGGTGCCGTCGAGCAGAATGCCCCGCCTTTGCAATTCGGACGCTGGTTCACCATGGCCGGGTAAACGCTCGTCGAGCATCTTGTAATAGGTTTCGGGCGGCGCAGTCATGAACGGCACGCCGAGTTTTCTAAGATTGTCCCAGCAGCCGAGCAGATCATCGCAGATCAGCGCGATGTGCTGAATACCCTCGCCATTATAAGCGCGCAGATATTCCTCGATCTGCCCGCCGCCGGCTTTGCCTTCTTCGTTCAGAGGGATGCGGATTTTGCCGTCGGGCGCTGTCATCGCCTTCGATGTCAGCCCGGTATATTCACCCTTGATATCGAAAAAGCGGATTTCGCGGAAGTTGAAAATCCGCTCATACCAGCCTGCCCAATGCTCCATCCGGCCACCATAGACATTGTGTGTCAGATGGTCGATCTTCTGGAAGCCGGCACCAACAGGATTGCGGTCAACACCGGGCAAATAGACGAAGTCGATGTCATATATTGACAGCGCATCAGGGTTATCGAGCGTGGCGTAGCGGTCAACCAGATAGATGAATGCCCCACCAATACCCTTGATCGCGGGGATGCGGAGTTCCATCACGCCGGTTTTGCTCTCGACCGGCTCCGCACCGCGTTTCAGCGCTTCGGCATAGGCCTTGGCGGCATCCTTGACACGGAACGCCATGCCGCAGGCTGACGGCCCATGTTCGGCGGTGAAGAACGCGGCGGGGCTGCGCGGTTCGTAATTGGCGACTAAATTGATCTCGCCCTGACGCCATAGGTGGACATCCTTCGAGCGGTGCTGTGCAATGCGGGTGAAACCCATCGTTTCGAATACCGGTTCGAGCAGGCCTTTTTCGGGGGCGGAGAATTCGACGAATTCGAAGCCGTCGAGGCCGAGTGGGTTTTCGAAGAGGTCGGTCATGGAAGACTCCGGATGTTCGGGGTGTTGAGGCGTAGCGTGCTATTTGCATTTAGTATCAAATGAAACTAGTTTGCGCAAGCCTTCATTCGAGTTCGGCCACCCGCGCGCGCAGTTTGGTCAGCATCGCTTCCAGCGCTTGCGCTTCTTCGCTGGCCAGCAACTGCGCCTCTACCGAAAGTGCCATCGGCAC
>JANMPK010000230.1:0-4658 GCA_031369825.1 Sphingomonadales bacterium | reverse complement strand
CAACGTTCATTGCACCCCGCCTTCCCGGTTTTCTCCAGTGGCATATGGGACGCGAACTCGCCGGTTACAGTTGCGGGAGCAGTCGTGGATTAAGTCCGGGGTCACCCCCGGTCCGCACCACATTCCCTATTATCCTTGCTTTCACAAAGACCCGTTGCGTGGGCGGGCGTCTAGGGTGGAATTTCCGGGAAGGCAAGGTTGTATCATTATCTTCCACATTTCACAGAATTGGGAGGTGGCATCCGCTGTAGCTTTAGCGAAGGCGGATGACGGAAGCACGGTTACAAATATCGACCACCGTTGAACTACAGAAATGGAAACGGAACCCGCCTCGTCGGTATGGATGTCATAGACACCCCTCCTTTCCCTCCAACTATCACCGGAGCCTTACGTTCGATTTTGGCCAGTGAAATCACCGCTCGTCCAAATTCGTAAAGAACACGCATCATCGCGTGAAAGCTGCGCAGTGCATCGAATTTCACATCGGGGTTCTTGTCCGGCCAAACCTGAATGTCGAACTTCACTCCGAGGACGGGCTTATCAAGGCCTAAATCGAAGCCAAGGGTTTCGAAAAGACCTTTGCTTAATGCCGTTATTGGCCGCTGATGGACTATCTCATCCCGATATCGACCAATATGCTTGAGCGTAAGTTTATCTGAACTGTCTTTCCAAGCCTCGTCGACAATCGCTTTCAGTTTGCCGGAAAGGTCGCTTCGTTTTCTTGCCAGTGTGGCAAACGTGCCGACGCCAGAGATGCCTGCGATCTCGCCTCCAGCATACGCTGAAATATAATCGCGGGCAGAACCCACTTCATTTAGGAAGCTCTGACAGTCGATCAAAAAGTTCGTGTGGTCAGAATTGATGAACCCCTTTTTATCATGAAAGCTCCGCAAATGGGCATAGAGAAGCATCTGGTGATACCATTCGGAAATGTGCATCAGCCTCCTCGATGCGCCCATCAGATGGAAACCTGCGGCGGAACTAAGCCGATATTGTTCCTCTTCGTTTCGTTCACGATGTGCATCGCCCAACGCTGCCCAATCATGGCCTGGCCAATCTATTATGCTTTCGCCGAGTCCGCTGACAAGGGCAGGATTCCAGAACCTATCCTCATATCCAGATTTCCAAACCCTCTCTTCGTTGCCAATGCAACGAAGGCCTGCATTTGAGACGATTTCGCCAAATTGTTCATGAGGAAAGGAAGTTACTTCAACGGCAAGATTTTTTCCATACGGCCAAAATTTTACTGATCCGTCGTCGTTTGTTGTTGAGCGCAGTCCTGCGGAAAGATGCAGAAATGTCGAATAGGTGGTTTCTTGGTCTGTCATGATAAGAATTGACTACTAACAGCACTTCTCGTTCTTGCCAAAGCTCGTTGGTACGCGATTGATAGATAGTTTGAGCTCTTCGCTGGAAACAGAATATAAGGAATTCAACCAATCTTAGTCATTGAAAGCAATACATTGCGGAAATTCATGGACTAGTGACCCCCACATTTAATGTCTAGTCTTCCCCGCCCTTTGCATCCCCCAGAATTGCGGACCTTCCGGCACATGCCAGCTATGCTTCACCTCAAAACCAAAGTTCTGATACAACCCGATATTATGTTCATCGGCGGTTTCCAGATACGCCGGAAGCCCGTCTTGGTCGGCGCGGTCTATGCCAGCGCGGATCGCGGCTCCGCCGAAGCCTTGGCCCTGAAAGGCTGGGTCGCATCCGGCGTAATGCAGATACCAGCACGGCTCTTTGGGCAGATGCTTTTCGATAAGGTCCGCCACCTCCAGCCCGCGAAAGATTGAATAACGCAGCGTCTGGACAAACGGCACGATCAACCGCGCGCGGTCCCACAAACTGTCATGCGCTTGCCCCGGGCCGCGCCATAAGGTTACCGCCTCAAAACCGTCGGTGCCGAATACTGCGCCTTTACGGTGCTCGTCGCGCAGGAACAGGTGAAATGCGCCGACCAGCCGCTGCGCGCGCAGCTTGGCGTCTGGGATGACATAGCTCCAGCCGGTCTCGGTCTGGAAAGCGCGGGCGAGTGTCTCCGCTATTTCCAGATTATCGGTCGGGGCCAGCAATCTTGCTTGCGGCAAATCTTACGCCTTCGCCTGCGTCAATATTGGCAGGCTGCGTATACGCTTACCCGTGGCCGCGAACAGAGCGTTTGCCAGCGCGGGTGCCGCTGGCGGAACCCCTGGTTCGCCGATTCCGCCCATATAGGCACCGCTGTTGATGAAATGGATGTCGTGCACGAGCGGAGCACCAGCCATCTGCAATATCGGATAATCGGTAAAGTTCGTCTGCTGCACAGCGCCCTTGTCGAGCGTGATGGCCTCACCGATCGCCGATGACAGCCCCATGATGGTGCCGCCTTCGATCTGCGCCAGTGCGGCGTCGGGGTTCACGATGCTGCCCGCATCGACGACCGTAAAGACCTTGTGGACCTTGGGGCTGCCGTCCTCGTTCACCGATGCCTCGATGACATGCGCGACGATGGTCTTGAAGCTTTCGACGATGGCAACGCCGCGCCCGGTGCCTTCGGGTAGGGGTGTTCCCCAACCGCTTCGCTGCGCCACGGTATCGAGCACGAGCAAATGTCGCGAACCGGCTTTAAGATGGTTGCGGCGAAACTCGACCGGATCGACGCCTGCCGAATGCGCCAGCTCGTCCATGAAGCTTTCATTATAAAAGCCCTGCTGCGTCGAATTGACCGACCGCCACGCGCCGGTGATCTGGTTCGACGGATGCTCGTAATGGCGGCGGGCAACCACGGGCAGGTTGTAGATGAAGGTGGTCTCGGCCTCGGCGCTTTCGGTTTGCGCGTAATCGTTCTGATAGGCGGCAATGCGTTTGTTCGCGTTTACCGTGGCCTTCAGCACCGCAGCACTTTGCGGGCGGTATGCGCCTTGTGCGATTTCCTCCTCGCGGCTCCAGATCAGCTTGACGGGATAGGGGAGTTGCATCGCAAGTTTCGTTACCTGCTGGACGATTTCCATATACATCGGCAGGCGACGACCAAAGCTGCCGCCAATTAGCATCGGGTGGAAGGTGACATTGGCCGCATCGAGACCCGACACCTCGACAGCCATCATTTTCGACGCCAGCGGGTCCTGCATCCCGCCCCAGATATTCAGCTTTCCGTCCTTGTGGTGCGCGGTCAGCGCAAACGGCTCCATCATCGCGTGGTGGAGATAGGGAACCTGATATTTGGCCTCGACCGGTTTCGAACCAAGTCCCGCCGCGACATCGCCTTCGCCAGCCTCGCCAGCGGGCTCACCCTTGGCAATAAGGTCGTCATAAGCCTTGAAAATCGACGCCGTCGAAATATTGCCATTGCCGCCGTCGCTGAACTGCGGCGACAGCGCGCGCAGGCCCGAAATCGCCGCCCAATAGCCCTTGCCAACCACCGCCACAGCGTCGTCGAGCTTGATGACCTTCTCGACGCCCTTTACCGCCATTGCGGGCGCGGCATCGACCGAGGTCAGCTTACCGCCGCGTGCGGGCGCGGCCATGATCGTCGCGACGCGCATGTCGGGGACTGTGAAATCCATCCCATATTGCGCGGTGCCATCGACCTTCACCGGAATGTCCAGCCGCTGCATCGACTGGCGCATCAGGCGGTAGTTTTTCGGGTCTTTCAGCGGCGGGTCATTATCGAGCGACAATGTCGCCGCTTCTGCCGCAAGTTCACCATAGGGCAGCGATTTGTTGCTCTTTCCGTGGATCACCCGGCTGTCCTGCGTCGCCAGCTCGGACGCCGGAACACCCAGCCGTTTCGCCGCTACCTCGATCAACGCCAGCCGCGTCGCTGCACCGACCTTCTGGAAGGTGACCTGCCCGGTATAACGAAGCGCCGAAGACCCGCCGGTAATTTGCAGATTCATCGAGCGGGCAATGAACGAGATGAACGACTGCGGGATACCGTTGATAATAGCCGGTTGCCCGGTCATTTCTCCCAAGAAACCGCGACCGAGGCCTGAATTTGCAAACGCCGATTCAGCAGGAGCCGATACCAGTTTCACCTGATCCCACGCTGCGTCGAGTTCCTCGGCAAGCATCTGCGCGAGGCCGGTGTTCGACCCTTGCCCGATGTCGGTGTGCGGCGAATAGATGGTGATGCTGTTGTCTTCGGCGATCTTGAGCCAGGTCGCGAAATTATGCTCGCCCTTGCCCGCCGTCAGCTTTGCGGCATTTTTGACCGCGTTGCTGTCCGCCATTGAAATGCCGAACAGGCCCGCACCTACGACGGCAACGCCGCCGATCAGGAACATGCGCCGCTTCACGCCTTTACGTTTGGCGGGAGTTGCAGGTTCCATTTCCAGGGTAGGGTTATCGGCCATCATGCGGCTCCTTCGAGTGCGGTCGCGGCTTGCCCCGTTGCGGCCTGAATCGCCTTGCGGATGCGCGGATAAGTACCGCAGCGGCAGATATTGGTCATTGCCTCGTCGATCTGTGCATTCGAGGGTTTGCCGGTCTTCTGGATGAGCGCAACCGCCGCCATGATCTGGCCTGACTGGCAGTAACCGCATTGCGGGACCTGCGCAGCAATCCATGCCTGCTGGACCTTGTGGAGCGTGCCGTCTTCAGATTTCAGCCCCTCAATGGTCGTTACCGACTTGCC
Organism: Sphingomonadales bacterium; assembly: GCA_031369825.1. GTDB lineage: Bacteria > Pseudomonadota > Alphaproteobacteria > Sphingomonadales > Sphingomonadaceae > Sphingorhabdus_B. The sequence goes on along the minus strand of JANMPK010000230.1, from coordinate 37 downwards.
CGCGACGTCGCTGACCGGGACGCTGCATGAACGTGTG
>JANMPK010000210.1:0-1998 GCA_031369825.1 Sphingomonadales bacterium | reverse complement strand
AGCGCCAGCGAAGTCAGCGTATCGCGGGGTTCATATTTTTCCGGCGCGTGTTTGCGGGCCCACAGCATTTCTATGATAACCAGCAGGATGAAGGCCGGAACCGCGTAATCGACGGGGTTGAATAATTCCGGCGTCATATCCGCAAATGCCGCAAACCAGCAGCCCAATATTGGGCTTGGGGTCCAAGGTTGAGCGTTACCTTGCCAAAGGTTTTTTCGCCTGTGCCCACCGTCAGGAAATTCTGATCGAGCCGTGTGTCGCTATGCCGGTCGAGCAACCGACCGGCAAATTGGGCACCGTGGCGGCGGACAAGCAAGTGCCGTCCCCCTGCATCGCGCATCAACGCGCCGATGCCGGCTTTGTCGATGGCGATATCAACGGGCTCAAATCCGCAGATGACTTGGTCGGCAATCGCCCGCGCCTGTTCATCGCTGCGAATACGCAGATCGCCGCCCAGCCCCAGCCAGCGAGCGAGCCATGCTAGAAAAAGCACAGCCACCACCGATCCGCCAAGTTTGAGCAACAATATCGTCACGAGGCCCTGCCGCGCAACATGTCCATCATCGCAGCAACCGGGGACAGGTCATAGCCTGCGTCCGCAGCCGCTTCGCTTAGCACCGCCGGATGATGGCCGGTTGACGCCTGCGCCAATCCCCACAGCAAGGTGGACCGAGTGCCCGACCGGCAGTAAGCGAGAACCTTGCCCTCCGACTTCGCCAATGCGTCGGCCATTGCCGTCACCTGCCATTCGGCAAAACCAGCATGGGTGACGGGGATCGCGACATAATCCAGTCCCGCCGTTCGTGCCGCAGCTTCGATATCCGGCCCCGGTGTCTGGTCGGCGGACTCGTCTTCGGGTCGGTTATTGATGATGAGCGTAACGCCCTGCGCTTTTGCCTCGGCAACGGCTTCAAGGCTGATCTGCGGTGCGACCAGAACGTCATCGGTGAGTTTTCTGAACATCGGCAAATCCTATTGGAAGACCCGCAATACTGCAAGGAAAGCATCGCCATAGGCTTCCAGCTTGCGCGAACCCACGCCCGTTATCTGTGATAGTGTAGACAGGTTATCGGGCTTGATCTGCGCCATTTCGCGCAAGGTCGCGTCATGGAAAATAACATAAGGTGGCACGCTTGCGGCTTCTGCCAGTTCGCGCCGCTTGCTGCGCAGCGCTTCGAACAGAGGATCGTCCACCGGATTGCCTGCACCCCTCTCACGGCGTTTCCTGCCTTGCGGGATGATCGCGATTTCGACCTTTTGTTCACCGCGCATGATGGCGCGGGCATCGCCAGACAGTTTCAAGCCGCCATGTTCGTTGGCAACCAGCGCGCCGCGTGCTTGCAACGCGCGCGCCAGCGGTTTGATAACCCGCGCATCGTCTGCGCCAACGATGCCGAACACCGATAACTGGTCATGGCCGAATTTGAATATCCGCTCATCACCGCTGCCGGTCAGCACCTTTTCGAGGTGCCCGACCCCGAACATCTGACCGGTGCGATAAGCGGCAGAAAGCAGCTTACGCGACAACTCGGTCGCATCGTGCACGCCCGGCGCATCGAGACAATTATCGCAATTGCCGCAATTCTCGGATGGGCTTTCGCCAAAATGCCGGAGCAAAACCGCGCGCCTGCACCCCGGCGTTTCGACCAGCCGCGACAATGCGGATATCCTCACCTGCTCGGCTGTGCGTCGTTCCTCGGGCAGATCGTTCAATCGCTCACGCGCCCGCGTGAAATCGCCCGCCGACCACAGCATATGCGCGGTCGCAGGATCGCCGTCACGCCCTGCCCGACCGCTTTCCTGATAATAAGCTTCGATGGATTTGGGCAGGCCCGCATGGACGACGAAGCGCACATCGGGTTTGTCGATGCCCATGCCAAAAGCGACGGTTGCGACCATCACCATGTCTTCAGACGCAACAAAATCTGACTGGGCTTTGGCGCGCGCCCTGGGTTCCATGCCCGCATGATAATAGCGTGCGGTGCGACCGGCGGCGGC
>JANMPK010000179.1:0-2753 GCA_031369825.1 Sphingomonadales bacterium | reverse complement strand
GCTGTTCTGGGCCAATGTCCGCGCCGACGCACTGTGGCGGTTGCAACAGTTTCTGGCGAAATGATTCCTCCATCTGTTCGCCCTGAGCCTGTCGAAAGGCCGTTTGCGCAACCGTGCTTCGACAAGCTCAGCACGAACGGTTAGGAAGGTTTGCATGATTTTTGAAAGCACCCTTGACTTCCGTGACGCGTTGCCCAGTGGCGGCGTACTTATCGGGCTTGATCTTGGCACCAAAACCATTGGCACCGCGTTTTGCGACGCAGGCTGGAGCTTTGCATCGCCCGCAGACCTCATCACCCGGCAAAAATTCTCCAAGGATAAAGCGGCGTTATTGGCGGCAATCGCCTCACGTGCCACCAAAGGTATCGTCATCGGCCTGCCGCTCAATATGGACGGCAGCGAAAGCCCGCGCAGCCAGTCAACCCGCGCCTTTGCCAAAAATATCGAAGATATCGGCCTGCCGATCTTGTTCAAAGACGAACGCTGGTCCACCCAAGCGGTCGAACGCGACATGATCGCCGCCGACATGAGCCGCGCAAAACGCGCCGAGAAAATCGACAGTGGCGCGGCGGCGTTTATCTTACAGGGCGCGATTGATGCACTCACAGCTTGATATGCAGGCACAACGCCCCTAAGGCACTGGCTTTAATGACATCGACAAATCACACCGCCGCTGACCGCTTTCCAGCTGGATCGGCCGCCTTTCCGCACAAGCATTTGCTTGGTATCGCCGGGCTTCAGTCCTGGGAAATTCTCTATATCCTGCAAGAAGCCGAACATTGGGTAGCGCTCAACCGTTCGGGGGCGGCGAAACATGATGACCGGCTAAATGGGTTGACCATCATCAACGCCTTTTTTGAAAATTCGACACGGACTTTGCTGTCGTTCGAGATTGCCGGAAAACGGCTTGGGGCAGATGTTGTCAACATGCACGCTGCGCAATCGAGCGTCAAAAAGGGCGAGACGCTGATTGATACGGCAATGACATTAAACGCGATGCGTGCCGATGCGATTGTTATCCGGCATGGCAGTTCTGGGGCGGTCCAGCTGATTTCGGGCAAAGTCGATTGCCCCGTGCTTAATGCAGGCGACGGCAGCCATGAGCACCCGACGCAGGCCCTACTCGATGCGCTGACCATCATGCGACGTAAGGGCAACGTAGAAGGCCAGACCGTGGTGATTTGCGGCGACGTGCTGCATAGCCGTGTTGCGCGGTCTAACATCTTGTGCCTGAAATCGCTCGGCGCAGAGGTTCGCGTGGTCGCACCCCCTGCCCTCATGCCGTTCGGCATCGAAGCCTTTGGCGCAAAGACCTTCACCAACTTCGACGAAGCACTGGATGGCGCTGACGTCGTGATGATGCTGCGCCTGCAAAGCGAACGGATGCAGGGCGATTTCATCCCCTCCCCGCGCGAATATTTCCATCTTTACGGGCTCGACGAACGGCGATTGGCACTGGCCAAGTCGGACGCACTGGTCATGCACCCTGGCCCGATGAACCGCGGCGTCGAAATCGCCAGCAACATCGCTGATCATGTCGAGCACTCAGCAATTACCGAGCAGGTCGAAATGGGCGTCGCCGTACGGATGGCATGTCTGGACATATTAACCCGAAAAGCGCGCGGCGTGGAGGGTTGGGCATGACCGGCATCAGCATCCTCAACGGTCACGCGATATTGCCGGGCGAGCCGGGTATTCAAGAACTCCATTTGCATATCGAAGACGGCAAAATCGCGTCGGTTGGCAAAGCTGCGCCCTTAGCCGAACATATCGACGCCGCTGGATTGGTCGTTGCACCCGGCATCATTGATTTGGGCGTTTTTGCTACTGACAAGCCTGCCTTTCGCTTTGGCGGTATTACGCGTGCCGCCTTGATGCCCGACCAGTCGCCGGTGCATGACGATCCGGCAACAATCCGCCATGCCGCGCTTAAAGGCAAACCCGATTTCTGGGTCCACCCGCTTGCCGCCGCTACACGCGCGCTTGAAGGCACCCACATGGCCGAAATTGCTTTGATGAAAGAGGCTGGCGCACTCGGCGTAGCAACGGGCCGAAGGTGGATCGCCGACAGCGGGATCATGCTTAGGATCATGCGTTATTGCGCTGCGCTCGACATGCCGGTGTTCGTCCATAGCGAAGATGCAGGATTGGCGGGCAACGCGGTTGCGACCGAGGGAGAGACGGCGACATTGCTCGGCCTATCGAGTGCATCGCCGATCACAGAAGCCCTGTCCATCGCCCGCGACCTTTTGCTGGCAGAGGAAAGCGGCGCGCATGTCCATTTCCGGCAGGTAACGACTGCCCGAGGCCTCGACATGATCCGCGATGCCAAGACCAGAGGAATTCGAATTACCTGCGGTATCACACCAGCGCATCTTTTCCTTTCGGACAATGCTGTCTCTGATTTCCGCACTTTTGCTCGGCTTTCGCCACCGCTTCGCGCAGAAGATGATCGGCTGGCTTGCATAAAGGCAGTCGCAGACGGCACCATCGACGTCATCGCATCTGGCCATGACCCGCGTGGTCCCGAAGACAAGCGCCTACCCTTTTCGGAAAGCGCACCCGGCATGGCGGGGGCGGAGACACTGCTGGCATTGTCGCTCAATCTTGTGCGCGATGGCCAGATTTCGATTGGCCGCCTGTTCGAACTGCTCGCAACCAATCCAGCGAAGATATTGGGTCTCAATACAGGTCGGATCGCTGAAGGTTTTGAAGCCGATTTGATCCTTATCGACCCTGATGCACCGTGGCAG
>JANMPK010000118.1:0-2792 GCA_031369825.1 Sphingomonadales bacterium | reverse complement strand
AAACGGCGGCTGCGGGTTTCGGGTAACAGGCTTAGTTTCAACGCTATCGACGCGGAATGTGCCAGCTTCAACAGCCAAACGTGCGGCTTCTGCCTCGGCCTCTGTCTTCAAGTCCATTTTGTCGTGTTTTTCGCCGAGATAACGCAGCAACCGCGCCTCGAACTTCTGGCCTTTATGCTCCATATTGGCCTTTACCGACCAATATTCCTGTGCCCGAAACGCCTCAATCCCGCGCTCGCGCTCAACGATGAGCCGCAATGCCACAGATTGCACACGTCCGGCAGATTTTGCCCCCGGCAATTTGCGCCACAGAACCGGCGAAAGCGTAAACCCAACGAGATAATCCAGCGCACGGCGGGCGAGATAGGCTTCGATCAGATCAATATCTAATTTGCGCGGTTTGGCCATCGCCTCCAACACCGCTGTTTTAGTAATAGCATTAAAAGTAACCCGTTGAACATTCTTCGGTAATGCTTTTTTCTTCGCAAGCACTTCCTGAACATGCCAGCTAATCGCCTCACCCTCACGATCAGGGTCGGTTGCAAGGATCAAACCGTCGGCCTTCTTCGCCTCATCGGTAATTGCCTTTAGCTGCTTGGCTTTATCGGCATAATTGTCCCACAGCATCGCAAAGCCGTTATCAGGGTCGACCGAGCCATCCTTCGGCGGCAAATCGCGGACATGGCCGTAGGACGCCAGCACCTTGAAGCCGGGCCCCAAATACTTCTCGATAGTCTTGGCTTTTGCAGGTGATTCAACGATGACTAATTGCATGATTTAATAAGCTTTTCTAAAATCTCTCGCGTATGCGCATAGGCTGGAGGGTTAAATGGGGGTGCGTCAAGCGGGAAAATTCATGCGCTCAAACGAACTTTCCCACCGGCTCCGCGCTCCAGTTTTCCCGCCAGTTCCAGTTCGAGGAGCACCATCTGCACGACTGACTGGCTAACGCCCGACTGCCGCACCAACTCGTCAACCGAAACATAGGTCATGCCCATCAGGTTGGTGACAGCGCACCGATCCGCGTCATTGCTGTCATCAATCATCAACGGCATCTGAGTCTTAGGTGCAGGACCGCGTACCAGACGGTCATCCATTGGACGCAGCAGTTCGGCAATTTCGGCAGCATTCTGCACGAGAGTGGCACCTTCACGGATCAATTGATTGCACCCGTGCGAGCGCGGATCCAGCGGCGAACCCGGAATCGCCATGACTTCGCGTCCGGCTTCTGCCGCTAGACGGGCGGTGATTAGCGAACCTGACTTTGGCGCAGCCTCAATAACCACCGTCCCCAATGACAGACCCGCAATAATCCGGTTACGATAGGGAAAGTGCCGCGCGCGGGGTTCAGTGCCCGGCGGCATTTCGGCGATGAGTAATCCGCGTTCTGCAATTGCGTCCTGCAATTCCCGGTTTTCCGGCGGATAGGCGATGTCGATACCACCGGCGATAACGGCGATAGTTCCGCAGTCGATTGATCCGGCATGTGCAGCGGTGTCGATGCCTCGCGCCAATCCTGACACGACCGAAAAGCCGCCCTGCCCCAATTCATAAGCGAGCGTTCTTGCAAAGCGGCAGGCACCGGCCGAAGCATTGCGCGCGCCAACCATCGCCACTGGGTTCCGACTGAACAGCCCGATGTCGCCTCGAACCATGATGGCGGGCGGGGCATTGTCGAGATGACTCAGCAACTCAGGATAATCAGCATCGCCAAGAAAAATATAGCGCGCGTCGGTCGCCATTACAGCCTTCATTTCCGACTCAACTATGCGCGAGTCGGCAAGCAATGTTTTGTTGCCGCCTCCGCGTATCACCAAATCTGGCAGCGCCTTAAGCACCGCAGAAGCATTCCCGAAACGTTCAATCAGCTGGCGATATGTGACCGGCCCGATATTGGGCGAGCGGATGAGGCGCAAACGGTCAAACTGATCTGCACTGTCAACCATCGTCCGCGATTAGCTTTTGTATTTACCGATGCGCGGCTCGGTGCCGTCGATCAATCGTTCGATATTCTCACGGTGCTTCCAAAACACAATCAATGTGCAGGCGACCAGCAATGCAACCAGTTCATATCGGCCGAAATAAGCGGCCGCTATAGGTGCCACAACCGCCGCCAAAAGCCCTGCAACCGAGGAAATCCGGAATATTAGTAATCCGGCGATCCATGCCACCGCGTAAACCACGCCGCCCTGCCAAAACAGACCAAACATGATGCCAGCGTAAGTGGCAACGCCCTTCCCGCCCTTGAAATTCAACCAAGCTGGGTAGAGATGGCCAAAGAATGCGCCTGCCGCCGCGAACACCGGCCCGCCCGGCAGAAATCTTGCTGCAAGCCACACCGCCGCAAAGCCTTTGAGTAAATCGAGTAGCAAAGTCAGCGCAGCCAAGCCCTTGCGCCCGGACCGCAAAACGTTGGTCGCACCGATATTGCCCGAACCAATAGCGCGGATGTCGCCGCCGCCAGCTAACTTAGTAAAAACCAAACCAAAAGGTATCGATCCCAGCGCATAGCCAAGCAACAGAGCGGAAATCGAAGTTGCCCAAAAGGCGGTCATGGCACGAATCCTTGTGACGTAAGCTTTGCCTATCGGGTTTGTTGTTTGTTCTCAAGTCGCTTGCTTCAGCCTGTTACCGCCGATAACAGCCAATCATGACCATAACGCCTCAAAACGTTGATCCCGCAGCGCCCTTGCTGTTCTTCGATTCAGGTATTGGCGGCATGTCGGTGGTGCGCGCGGTTCGGGCTGCTTTGCCAAATGCCCTGATGGTTTACGCAGCAGATTATGCTGGGC
>JANMPK010000348.1:0-2780 GCA_031369825.1 Sphingomonadales bacterium | reverse complement strand
TAAATATCCGCATTTTGAAATCGGCGGTTTGTGATGGTTCCAGCACGATCAATTGATCGCAACCGATGCCGGTCTTGCGGTCGGCAATCGCCCTGGCGCGGGTAGGTGACATGGCGACCAGTGAATGGCGCGCGTCGATAACGACAAAGTCGTTGCCCAGCCCGTGCATTTTGTGAAATTCGCCCGGAGTCATGGCGGGCGATTTAGGCGGTCAGGTCGCCCAAGTCTACTTAATGATGTTTAGGGTCAGAGCTGGTCAGGATGCTTTGCGGACCTGCTCTTCGTCTTCTTGTGGTTCTTTATTCTGGTGCGATGGACGCCGGTTGACCAGCATGTCTTTCTGGCCAAGCAATGTGCGGACCTGTTCAATGGTCATCGGTTGGCCGAAATGCCAGCCTTGCCCTTTTGAGCAACCCAGTGCGACCAGCTTTTCAATGATCTTGTCGTCCTCGATACCTTCAGCCGTAATCGGCACATCAAGGCTTGCGCCAAGGCCGGCAATGGCGCTGACGATTGCTGCACTTTCGGCATTATCAAGCATTGACGACACAAAGCTGCGGTCGATCTTGATCCGGTCAAACGGCAGCGCACGCAAATGGGCAAGCGAGCTGTAGCCAGTGCCAAAATCGTCAAGCGCGATCCGGATGCCTTGGTTTTTCAAGCTGCCGACGATCGACTGCGCAAGGCTAAGATTTTTGAACAACGAGCTTTCGGTGATTTCCACTTCGAGGCGGTTAGCCGGAAAACCGGTTTCCACCAGAAGCTTGACAATCTTTTGCGCCAACCAAGGGTCTTTCAACTGCACCGGCGATATGTTGACCGAGACCGTAAGGCTCGGGTCCCAATTTTTTGCTTCGATCATCGCTTTACGGATAATGCTCATCGAAAGATCGCCAATCATACCGGTTTCTTCGGCAACCGGGATGAAATCGTCAGGCGGAATCAGGCCCCGCACCGGTGACACCCAGCGGGCGAGCATTTCAAAGCCGGTGAGTTCGCTGGTCGTCAGATCAATCTGTTGTTCGAAATAGGGCACAAATTCGTCATTCGGGATGGCGGCACGGATGTCACCTTCGAGCGAATTGCGCGAGCGAAGCTCGATTTCCATACCATTTTCGAACCAGCTAAAACCATTGCGGCCGTTTTTCTTTGCGGCATAAAGCGCGATATCGGCGCGACGGATGAGCATATCTATCGAATCGCAGTCGAACTCCGGACGGCTGATGCCGATAGAGGCGGTAACGGTCTGTTCTGAATCGGCGATGGTCACCGGTCTGGCGAGGGCTTCGACCAAGTCTTCGGCGACACGGTCAATCGTTTCCGGATATTCGGGCTCGAACACTATGCAGATGCCAAATTCGTCGCCGCCCAGCCGGGCAATGATGCTGCTCGGCGGCACGACATCGCGCATCCGGTCGGCAACTTCACGCAGCAACAGATCGCCACTGTCATGCCCGTATAGATCGTTGATTTTCTTGAAACCGTCCAAATCCACCATCAAAAATGCGATGGATTTGCCACGGCGTGCCGCGCGGGCGCTCAACTCTGTGGTTTTTTCTTTGATGGCGCGACGGTTGAACAAATTGGTCAACGGATCGGTAATCGCCAGATGCTGCGCACGAACCTCGGCTTGGCGATAAACATCGACTTCATCGCTGAGCGCACTTGTACGGCGCCAAATCAGCAATATCAGCGCGATATTGAGCAGCAGTGCAGTAACCATCGCCTGATCGGCACCCTGCGAATTACCGACAAACTGACGCACCATTTGTGTGCCAACCTGACCGCCGATGGCCACGAACATTGCAATCGCGGCAAACATAACGAAGCCATATACATAGCTTCGTCCGCGAGCGCCCTTACTTGGCGTACTGTCCGTTAATGAGGCGGCTTGTGTCAATTGTTGGTCCAATATTGTAATCGCCGTTTCTTTGACGTGTTTACTGCACTAAAAAAGGTCAACATTTGATTAATCTAGAACTTGCAGCCGGTTTTTGGTGGGTTTCGAGCGGCTGTGGGCAGTTACACCGTTGCTTTTCAGAATTGTTGCTGCTAATCGCACAGTCGTTGAGCGTAAGCTCCACCTAAAATTTATTGGAAATCAACTGTTTCCAAGCTGGTCGGCGATGTTTCGCTCACCGGCTTTTTGTTCGTCTGTTTAGGAATGCGCATGTTTGACAAGCTGAGTGACCGGTTAGGAGGGGTTTTTGACCGCCTGCGTGGTCGCGGTGCGTTGAACGAAGCCGATGTTCGCGAAGCAATGCGCGAAGTCCGCGTGGCCTTGCTTGAGGCCGACGTGGCATTACCGGTTGTCCGGGACTTTATCGACGGCATTACCGAAAAAGCCGTCGGTGCGCAGGTATTGAAGTCGGTCACACCAGGTCAGCAGGTCGTCAAGATCGTCAATGACGCGCTGGTCGAGATGTTGGGTTCGACCAACAGCGAACTAAACTTGGCTGTAGCGCCGCCAGCCATCATCATGATGGTCGGTTTGCAAGGGTCGGGTAAAACCACCACGACCGCCAAAATCGCCAAGCTTTTGAAAGGCAAGCAGGGCAAGAAGGTCCTGATGGCGTCACTCGACGTCAACCGTCCGGCAGCCCAGGAGCAATTGGCGACGCTGGGCACGCAGATTGAAGTTGCCACCTTGCCGATCATGGAGGGCCAGCAACCCGTCGATATCGCCAAGCGGGCGATGCATGCGGCGAAGTTGCAGGGTTTTGACGTGCTGATGCTCGATACTGCGGGCCGCCTGAATGTCGACCAGCAGTTGATGGAAG
>JANMPK010000063.1:0-4638 GCA_031369825.1 Sphingomonadales bacterium | reverse complement strand
ATATCGTCGCTGACACGGATGAGATCGGTCGAGGTAAAATCGCTGATGCAATTCACTGGCTTACCAGCAATTTTGTTATCCAACTCCTTGGCAAGCAGGTTGCTTTGCTTTTCAGTCAATGGCTTGGGTGTACTGTCCACTACGCCACAGGCGCTGAGCATGAAGAATGGCAGGGTGAATGCAGCTAATGAAACGCATCGCATAATGTTTCTCCTCCGGATTATATTAGCGCACTTTGCATGAACCGGACATTATCAAATGAGCGTGGCGATATGGCGCTTTTCGCCCGGTGTGACGTTTACCGCGATGCCGCCCAAATCAATGTCGTCGGCGCCCTCAAGCACCGCAAGCGCCCGCGCGCCGTTTGCCATTTCGAGGATGAGTGTAGCATCGCCCATAACGCCTTTGCTGACCGGGCGAGCGTAGGTCAGGATTCGGGCGTTGCCCGACGGCGAGTCATCGAGTTCAACCGATTTGGCCTGATAGCCTTTGATGACGTCGCCGGTCCACGGACGCGGCGGTTGGTGCGCGGTGTAAACCCCGACCGCCTGTTTTGACATCACGCCACCATTGGCGGTGACGAGTGCCGGTTTGGAACCATTCTTGCGCAAGGCTTCGACCATCGCGGCGAGGCTGTAGACGGTGTAGCCATTACCCGGTCCGCCGAAGAAGCCAAGCCCGCCGGTCAGGGTATAGTCACCGGGTGCACGCGCCGGGTCGCCTAACGTATCAACGGCGGCGGACACGGCAACGGGGAAGCAGCTGTAAATATCGACCGGTCCCAAGTCGGTGGCGGCGAACCCTGCCTGATCAAGCGCGGCGTGCATCGTAAAGCCGACCGCGTCGGGACTGGCGATGTGGTCGCGTTCGGACAAGGGCGGTTCGGCGGCTTCGGACGCCCCTGCCAGCCAGACCATCTTGTCGTTGGAGATGCCCAGTTCACGGGCTTTGCCAGCGCTAGTCAGGATGAGTGCCCCGCCAAGATCGACCGCATCCTGCGCCACGCGCCAGCGGCGATAGATGTCGGTTATATGATAATCGCTCTCATGCCCGGCAACCAGTTGTTCGGTCGTGAACGTCACCGGGAACTGGGCATGTTCACGGGTGAGTGATTTTGCCGAAAATGTCGCACCTTGTCGGGCCATTTCGACCACATAGTCATTGCGGCTCATCCCCCGTCCGATCCGCCGCGCGTTTTCGAGCAGCGAGTAGGCCAGAGGCATCGAGATGATACCGTGCCGGATCTCGCGGCGGGTGAGGATCGAGAACTCTGACCGTTTGTCCTCGAACGGGGTGTCCGATGGCAATTTCCAGTCAAGCGTGACCCCCGCCTTGCGCGCGCGCTTGGCGGTGCCGGTCGCTTCGCCTGCGACGATGATCGCAAGCCCGGTTTCGCCGCGCCGGATTTCGCCAGCAAGGCTATTGACCATCGCTTGCGGGCTTTGGCCGCCAAGATCGGCGTAGATCAGCCGCGCCGCGGAAATACCGCCAGTCGTGCCGAAAGCTTCGGGGACATTATTGGGCGAGCCGGTGCCCATCGGCAGGCCGCTATCCTCGAATACGCGGATCGCGGCTATGGTGTCGATGGCGGCAGACACAGCTTCAGCTTGACCAGTATCGGCCAAGGCCACCTTGATCGCCGCACCTGCCAATTCGCGCGGGGAAGGCCATTCGCCCGGCACCGTCTTTCGGCTCGCCTCGCCAACGCCGATGATGACCGGCGCGTTGCTATCAAAACTGTTCATCGGCAACCTTCCATTTATCTCTTAACCGCACGCTTAAATATGCTAGCAGTCGATGCAAGGACAAAGGAGAGTGAAGATGGCGGCATGGCCGAAACTCAAATGGGACAAGGAACCGACCGGGCCGCTCAGAGGCATCAAAGTGGTCGATATGGCAACCGTTGTGCTTGGCCCGTTTGCAACGGTCAACCTTGCCGATCTGGGGGCCGAAGTCATCAAGATCGAGAATAATGAAGGCAATACGCCGGGTGACCTAATGCGCCATGCGGGCGATTCGCCGACCAAACAGCACGGACCCATTTTTGCCGCGCTGAACCGCAACAAGAAAGCGATCAACCTCAATATCAAAAAGCCCGAGGACAAGGCGGTCCTCGAAGCACTCCTCGAAAACGCCGATGTGTTCATCCACAATGTCCGCATGGCGGGGATGGAGCGGCTTGGCTTCGGCTATGAGCAGGTCAAGGCGATCAACCCCGATATCGTCTATGTTCACTGTGCCGGTTTCGGTGCGGGCGGCGCTTATGGCGACCGGCAGGCTTATGACGATCTCATCCAGTCGGCCTCGGGCTTCGCCGCTTTGTCCGAACAACGCGATGGCGGGCGGCCGACCTATTCGCCTTCTCTCGTCGCCGACAAGGTCAGCGGGCTGTTTGCGGCGAATGCGACGATGGCGGCGTTGCTGGCGCGCGCGGGCGGTCAAGGCGGGCAGTTCGTTCAGGTGCCGATGTTCGAATGCTTCACCTGGTTCCACATGGTCGAAAATCTGTGGGGCGAGACCTTCATTCCGGGCAACGGGCGGATGGGCTACACGCGGTCGGTCAACCCGCGGCGGCGGCCCTATCCCACCAAAGACAGCTTTATCGCCATCGTTCCCTATAACGACCGGCAATGGGCGAAGTTTTTCGAACTCGGCGGGCGGCCGGGCGTGTTCGACGACCCGCGTTTTTCGACCTATCAGGAACGCACCAAACATACCGGAGAATTATACGCGCTGATCGAGGAAGTGAGCGCGACGCGAACCACCGATGAATGGCTTGATCTGCTGGCCGAGCACGACATTCCGGCGATGAAATATAACCGCATGGCCGATGTGCTAGTCGATCCGCATCTCACCGATGTCGGCTTTTTCGAGGAACGGGAGGGCGCTGAGATTGGCAAATACCGTTCGATGCGGCATCCGGTGCATTATGCTGGTACGCCCGCGTCAACTTATGCCGACCCACCCATGCTCGATGCCGATGGGGACGAGATTAAAGCCGCGTTGGGCTTTTAAGTTTAAGAAAGGGGTGGGCGTTGCCCTGCGGGCACCGCAAGGCGCTAAGGGAGATATGACGCTAAGATTTAAGATTGAGGAAGCTGTTTGTTACGGACACGTCTTAGCGCCTTATCTTAACTTAGCGCCTTGCAGACGCACTTGCGGCTGCCAACCCTTTTACTAAACCAACAACCCCCGCATGATCAGGTCGATGGTGTGCTCGCGATAGGCATCGCGCATATTCTCGTTAAAATCATCCTGATTGTAGCAATGCCGCAGCACCAGCCGCGATGAATAGAACCGGTCCGCCGCGCCGGTTACGGTGAAGTAGAAAAATTGTGGGTCGATCTTACGGAACTTGCCGGCTTTCACGCCTTCGCTGATCAACTCATCATAGGCCTTGGCAATCGGCCGCAGGTAAAGCTCGGCAATCCGCGCAGCCTCTATCGGCGCGCTATCACGCACAGTTCGCATCAGCAGTCGGTTGAGATACGGGAAAGCGTAATAAGTGTCGATCACCTTGCCGATATGCAGTTGCAGCTTTTCTTGCGGCGCCATGTCCTTGGCGACCAGCGCCTCAAGGCTGTGCACAATATTGCCCATATCGCGGTCGAGCAACGCCAGCATCAGACCGTTCTTGTTACCGAAATAATATTTGACCAACGCGCTGTTGAGACCGGCGCGCAGTGACAGCTCGCTCAGACTCAAGTCGATGGTATCGCCCTCACGCATGATCTGGCTTGCGGCTTCGATCAACTGATCGCGCGCATTCGCGTTTTCCGATGCGTCGCCTACAAGCTTTGGTCCAGTCGTTGCCATAATGCTCCCCGTTTCCCTAACGTCACTTATAAGCAGGTTCGTCCCACCAAGGGAAGAAGTCAGGCAAATCTGTGGATACTTTGTCCGGATAGGCGGGGGCACGCTTTTCGAGGAAGCTGTCGATGCCCTCTTTTGCGTCACCCGAACGCGAGCGGCGATAGATCGCGCGGCTGTCTATCCGGTGTGCATCCATCGGATGATCTTCGGCGGACAAGCGCCAGAGCATCGCGCGGGTCATGGCGACCGCCACGGGCGAAGTGTTATCGGCAATCTCGCGCGCCAGTTTTTGCGCTTCGGCGAGCAATTCACCCGGCGCATGGACCGAGCGAACGAGGCCGCCAGCCAGCGCTTCCCGGGCATCAAACACGCGGCCCGTCATGCACCATTCGAGCGCTTGGGATATGCCGACAATCTTTGGCAGGAACCACGAGGATGCAGCTTCTGGCACAATCCCGCGCCGCGCAAAGACAAAGCCGAAGCGCGCGGTATCACTGGCGAGGCGGATGTCCATCGCCAGCTGCATCGTCGCACCAATGCCGACAGCGGCACCGTTGACTGCCGCGATCACCGGCTTTTTGCATTGGAATATCCGCAAAGTCAGCCGCCCGCCGGAATCGCGCACGCGCTCATCGGATAGGCTTTCGACCACCGAGCCGCTGGCAAAAACCTGTCCGCCGCTGTCGGGCGTGAGGTCAGCACCCGCACAAAACGCGCGGTCACCCGACCCGGTCACGATAACGGCGCGGACATCGTCATCGGTGTCGATCAAGTCAAACGCCGCACACATTTCCTCCATCATCACACCCGTAAAGGCGTTCATCT
>JANMPK010000390.1:0-2014 GCA_031369825.1 Sphingomonadales bacterium | reverse complement strand
ATGCCGCGTGGTGCGGGCATCAGTGGGCATTTTCGATGCCTCGACATTGGGCAAGATCGAAGTCGTTGGCCCGGATGCGGCAGAGTTTCTCAACCGCATGTATACCAACCCTTGGAAGGTGCTGGAGCCGGGGCGGTGCCGTTATGGCCTATTGCTTAAAGAAGATGGCTTCATCACCGATGACGGTGTGTCGGCGCGGCTTGCCCCCGACCGTTTCCATCTGACCACAACGACCGGCGGCGCGGCGCGTGTGCTGAATATGATGGAGGATTATCTCCAAACTGAATGGCCTGATCTGAACGTTTGGCTGACCAGTACGACTGAGCAGTATGCAGTCATCGCGCTGCAAGGGCCGAACGCGCGCAAAGTGTTGGAGCCTTTGGTTAACGGCATTGACCTCTCCGCTGATGCCTTCCCGCACATGGCGATCCGCGAAGGAACGGTTTGCGGCATACCAACTCGGCTGTTCCGCGTGAGCTTTACCGGAGAATTGGGCTTCGAGGTGAATGTGCCGACGGCTTATGGTCGCGCGGTCTGGGAACGGATCATGGCGGAGGGCGCGCACTATGACATCACGCCTTATGGTACCGAAGCTATGCATGTTCTCCGCGCCGAAAAGGGCTTCATCATCGTGGGGCAGGATACTGATGGCACTGTGACGCCCTATGATGCTGGCCTTGATTGGGCTGTCGGTAAGAAGAAGCCAGATTTTGTTGGCAAGCGCTCACTCGCGCGGCCCGATATTGTCGCGGCGGGACGCAAGCAATTGGTCGAGCTGCTCACCGATGACCCCAATCTGGTGCTGGAGGAAGGGGCGCAAATTGTCGCTGACCCCAATCAAGCCATCCCGATGGCAATGATCGGTCATGTGACGTCATCTTATTGGAGCGAGACGCTAGGGCGTTCAATTGCGATGGCACTCGTTGCGGGCGGGCAGGGCAGGATAGGCGAAACGCTGCACATCCCAATGCCTGGGCAAACCTATACTGTCCAAGTGAGTGGGATGGTCTTCTATGATCCGGAAGGAGCGCGGCTGCATGTCTAATAGTTTGACCCGCAGCGATCCTGTTTCATCCACGCCCTTTGTCGCAGACGGTGTGACGATCAGCCTTGGCCCACCCATGACGCGCTATTCGCTCCGCGCGCGCCAGCCTCAGACGCTTGAAACGCTGCTAAAGGCGAAAGTGCCGAAGAAAATCGGTGAGACAGCAGGGGGCATTGCCTGCCTCGGCCCCGATGAATGGTTGATGCGCTCGCCAGTGGGAACAGTGGTGCCAATAGGTGAAGGTCTGCCGCTTGCGATAACCGATGTCAGTGAGCGTTCCCTTTGCCTTGTCGTAGAAGGCCGGCGCGTAGCAGCAACGCTGATGTCGGGATGTCCCCTCGACCTCGATCACTTTGCGGTCGGTCGTGCGACGCGGACGATTTTCGAAACCGTCGAAATCATTCTCATCCGTGAAGCAGAGGAACGCTTTCACGTCGAGGTTTGGCGCAGTTTTGCGCCGTGGCTCTGGACGGCGCTGACAACAGTTGCCAGCCACTGACGATATTTATGGGGGGACGATATGGCGGATTGGACGAAAGAGATTGATCTTGGGGCCTATGGCAAGTCCAACCGCAATTGGGGCGGGATGCTGATCAATCCATCGGTGTTTCTTCCAACGGCATTGGTCTCGCTCGCGGTCATTGTTTTCAGCGTGATTGCGCCCAAGGCATCGGCGGATATTTTTTCCAACCTGCGTGCCGGTGCTGTATCATATTTTGATTGGTTTTTCATGTCTGTTGGGAATCTGCTGCTGCTATTCTGCGTTGTGGTTGCACTGTCGCCGCTTGGCAAGATCAGGCTTGGCGGCAGGGGTGCTAGCCCCGATTATTCCGGGTTATCGTGGTTCGCGATGCTCTTTGGTGCGGGTATGGGTATTGGCTTGGTTTTCTACGGAGTTGGCGAGCCGGTAACCCATTTCACCTCTTCCATGGCCGGCGGGTCTGCCGCACCACTCGGCGGTGCTGCAGG
>JANMPK010000304.1:0-6334 GCA_031369825.1 Sphingomonadales bacterium | reverse complement strand
CGATGACGATTGTGACCACCAACAGCGAGGCGGAGGCATTGTTGCTGGAGGCGCAGCTGATCAAGCGCTATCGCCCCGCTTACAACGTCCTGCTGCGCGACGATAAGAGCTTTCCGTTCATCTTGCTGCGCTCCGACCATGTATTCCCACGTATCCAGAAACATCGCGGTGCGCGGCGGCATAAGGGGCAATATTACGGCCCGTTCGCCAGTGCTGGTTCGGTCAACCAGACGCTCAACGCGCTCGAAAAGCTGTTCCTACTGCGCAGCTGCTCGGACAGTTTCTTCAACAACCGCGACCGGCCCTGTTTGCTCTACCAGATCAAGCGCTGCTCCGCGCCTTGCGTGGGGCGCGTCGATGATACAGCCTATGCCGAACTGGTCGCTGATGCCAAATCATTCCTGGACGGCAAATCCTCAGGTGTGCAGGCGAAGCTTGCCACGGAAATGGAGGGCGCGGCGAAGGCGCTTGATTTCGAACGTGCCGCGATGCTGCGCGACCGGCTGAAGGCGCTGACCTTCATACAGGGGTCGCAGGCGATCAACGCGCAGGGCATTGGCGACGCCGACATTTTTGCGCTGGCGCACCGCAATGGCGTGATGGGAATACAGGCATTCTTCATCCGTGGCGGGCAGAATTGGGGCCACCGCTCGTTCTTCCCCGCGCATGTCGCCGAGATGGGCGAGGACGAGGTATTCACCAGCTTCCTCGCGCAATTTTACGAGGATGTGCCGCCCGCAAAGCTGATATTGCTCGACCGAGAATTGGCGGAGGCGGGCTTGCTGGCGCAGGCCTTGTCAGAGCGTGCAGAGCGCAAGATCGAGATTGCCGTGCCCCAACGCGGCGACCGTGTGCGGCTGGTGGCACAGGCAACGCGCAATGCCGAGGAAGCGCTCGACCGGCGGCTGGCGGAGAGCACGACGCAGGGCAAGTTGCTACAGGAGGTCGCCGACCTGTTCGAACTCGCCGAGTCACCCAAGCGGATCGAGATATACGACAACAGCCATATTCAGGGTACGAACGCACTGGGGGCTATGGTGGTCGCCGGACCGGAGGGCTTTATCAAAGGGCAATACCGCAAGTTCAACATCAAGCAGGCCGCAACCGACGACGACTTCGCCATGATGCGCGAGGTGTTCCAGCGACGTTTTGCCCGCGCGCAGGACGAGGACCCTGATCGCGACAGCGGCCAGTGGCCCGATCTTGTCCTCATCGACGGTGGCAAGGGGCAGATGAGCGTCGTGAAGGCCGCGCTGGAGGAAATCGGCGTGGACGACGTGCCGCTGATCGCGATTGCCAAAGGTCCGCATCATGGGCGCGATGGCCGCGAAGTCTTCCACTTCCCCGATGGCCGCGAACTGACCTTGCCCGTGAACGCGCCCGTTCTGTTTTACCTGCAACGCCTACGCGACGAAGTACACCGCTACGCGATCGGTGCACACCGCAACAAGCGAAGCAAAGCAATCACCGCGAGCCCGCTCGACGAAGTCCCCGGCATCGGCCCCTCGCGCAAGAAAGCGTTGCTCATGCACTTCGGCACAGCGAGGGCGGTTCGCAGTGCGAGCCTTGAAGATTTGCAGAAAGCACCGGGCGTTTCAGCGGCAGTGGCGCAGACGGTGTATGACTTTTATCATGAGTCGTGATCGATGAGATTCCCATCTGACCGATTTAGTTTTGTTGCCGGGTTGCTTGGCGCTAAGTCATTGCCGTGGGATATAACTCCCTGAGGCTTCAGTTATGAAAATCAAAGATCGACCAGAATTTAATCGCAAGGGGAGCGTTCTGACCTTTGCGCCAAACGAGATGGTAATCACTGCTGTAAAGGCGATGAGTGATAAAAATTTCGGCGCTGCTGTGGTGATATCCGACGATAAAAAACCATTGGGCATTGTAACTGAACGCGACTTTATGCGGCGTCTTTTGAACGGCGAACTTGATCCCAAAACAACACCGCTGAGTGCGATCATGACATCTGACTTGAGACTTGCTCGCGCCGATGACGATTTACTCGACTGGCTACGCCAAATGTCGAATGACCGTTTTCGTCACCTTCCTGTCGTCGATGACGACGGCACACTCATTGGTATAATGAGCCAAGGTGATTTCGTTAGCTACACTTGGCCTGAATTGTTGAACCGGGTCAAAGAACAGGCGCGTGCGACATTCGATATAAACCCATCGATCTTTATAGGATTGGCGGCGTTTGTCCTTATCGCGCTGACTGGAATTTTTGCGATCTTGCTTTCGCGGTAATCTGGCACTCACCTGCAAATTTGTTTTTCGCCAACGTACGCCGTTTGCAATAACGACGTAGGGGAATTTTATGCCGACTGTACCCACCAATGGAATTAAGTTGTATTACGAAGACAGCGGCCCCGCCGACGCGCCCGTCATCCTTCTCGTCATGGGACTCGGCGCGCAGATGATTGCGTGGCCGGATGAGTTTATTCAGGGTCTCGTCGCCAAGGGCTATCGCGTCATCCATTATGACAACCGCGATGTTGGAATGTCGCAGCGGATGGACGGTGCACCGGCACCGCATTTGATCTGGACGATGTTCAAGGCACGCCTGGGCTTGCCGGTGAGCGTTGCTTACACGCTGGCCGATATGGCGGCGGACGGGATCGGGTTGCTGGACGCGCTGGGCATCGACAAGGCGCATGTGGTCGGCGCGTCGATGGGCGGGATGATTGTGCAACTGATGGCGGCCAACCACCGTGAGCGCCTGTTGAGCATGACCTCGATCATGTCGTCGAGCGGCAAGCCCGGACTTCCCGGCGCGCGCGCCGATATTCAGCGTCGCTTCATGGTCAAGCGACCGCCCGACGCCAGCCGTGATGAAGCCGTGGCGTTCGGTACCGATCTGGTGCGTTCGTTTTCCTATCCCGATCCGGCCCGCCCGGAGAACGCCCATGCAGAAATGACTGCCAAGGCTTTCGACCGTGGCTATTATCCTGTGGGGACAAGGCGGCAGTTGCTGGCGATTATCGCCGATGGCAGCCGTGTCGAGCGCCTGAAGAAAATCACGACACCGACCTTGGTTGTGCATGGCGGCGCAGACCCGCTCGTGCCCAAAGAAGGCAGCGAGGATATCGCCCGCCACATCCCCGGCGCGCGACTGGAGATTATCGACGAGATGGCGCACGACCTGCCGCCTTCGCAGGTGGACCGCATGGTTGGGCTGATCGCCAACCATGCAGCCGCCGAATGCCCACGATGACACCGTTCGTGCTGAGCCTGTCGAAGCACAGGGCAGCGCGCGCCAACGTCCTTCGACAAGCTCAGGACGAACGGAGAAGTGTTACCGATTATCCAGTTGCGACCTCACCGCGCGCAAACCTTCGCGGGTGATACGGTAAGGCGAACCACCGGTGCTGCCGATCATCCGCTTGCGCCGAAGTTTCTGGAAAACTGCGATCGTGCAATCGTCCAACCGCCAGCCATCGCGGTTCATGCAATCGACTTCGACGATCCGCCCTTTCCTATCAAAGCGGTGGATGATCGACCCGCCTTGCGCCAGCGCGTGTAGCACGCGCTGTTCATATTTTGAGATATTCATGGAAACCTGCCCGTAAACAATGATCAACATTCAGCAGGCGCGGGTAGCGTCGCTGGTGCGTATCAGCAGGACCGCGAGCGTCTCGCGGCGTGCTGGATCAACGGGTGGCAATCTCGGTCATAACATTCTCATATAACAACAAACAAAATATATCCTCACGCGCCAAAATAGCAAGCCACATGCTTGACGGCGCATCGAAGCGGCGGCACGATAGCATCATATCCAATGATCAGTCAGGAGTGCCGCAATGTCAGACACATCAATCTGGGTAAGGCGCTTGGTGCGGGCAAAGATATCGTAAAGGCTGAATCGATCAGCGATGCCGAGTTGAAAACCTATTTTGACGATGTCTCGCAAGAAACCGATAAAATGAACCCGGTTGCTGGCCCGAAAGACCCTTACGGCAAACGCATTGCAGCGCTGTCCAAAGGCTTGCAAAACCATGACGGCATGAACCTCGATATCAAGGCTTATCTGGTCAAGGACGTGAACGCCTTTGCAATGGGCAACGAAAAAGAAGCCGATGATTATGCGATGAACTTCATGAAAACCAAAGGTTATCACCCGATGGGCGCGGTCACCGCGCTGGAAAAACTGGCGGCAATGGACGGCAACAAGAAAGACCCGTTGCAGTTCCTGTCTACCCACCCGAGCCCTGGTGCGCGGGCGAAGCGGATGCGGACTTTGGTTTGATATCAATTATGCTGCACTGCACAATAATGGTTGCAGTTTGCCAATCGGCCTTTAGAATAGAAGAATGTCCGTAAATCAACTCCTCCTCGAAGCCATCGCGCTCAACAAATGCGTCACCGCGACCTACAACAATGTCGAAATGACGCTCGCGCCGCATATCCTTTATTCGAAGCATGATGCGTTGTTCATCGACGCGGTTGCCCTTGAACGCAATGGCGTGCCGCCTAAGGAAAAGAAGTTGGGGGCGTTTCACCTCGCTGGTCTGAAGGGTCTTGAGCTTGCCGAGAGGCATTTTCAGCCCGAGCCACTCTTTGACCCCGCTGCGCCAAAATATGAAGGCGTAACCCTGTTTGCAGTAGGCGCCGAATAAACGCCCGACTCCGGCACTTTGATTTCCAGCTACCTTCGGGCATAGCATTGCCCGATGCACATCACTGCCTCCGCGATCATCTGCGCAGTCCGCAATCACGGCGAGACTGGTGCTATTGTGCGCGCTTTTGCGGGTGAGCAGGGGATGCTCGCTGGCTATGTGCAAGGTGCGCGCGGGCGTCATTTGCGACCGGTTTTGATTCCCGGCAATGTTATCAAGGGCGAATGGCGGGTGCGGGTGTCCGGGCAACTGGCGTCGCTTGTGGCCGAACCGCTGCACAGCCGCGCGCATTTGCTGTCGGAGCCGCTGGCGATTGCCGCAATAGACTGGGTAACGGCGCTGACCGCTGCGACTTTGCCAGAGGCTTATCCTTATCCGCGTTTGCACAGCGCGCTCGACGGGGTGCTGTCGGCGATAGAATTGGCCCCTGCAGCGCGGGTATGGGCGGGGGCTGTGGCGCAATATGAGACGCTGTTACTGGCCGAGCTTGGCTATGCCGAAGAGGTTGAGGCCAGTGGTGCACCCGTCGCTTTGATGGCGCAGAACCGTGAGCGTTTGGTCGCGCATGTCCTGGGTGAACGCCGCGCAGATGTCATGGCGGCGCGGGAACGGTTGGTGGACAGGCTGAAAAGGGCGGTTGCATAAGGGCGCCGCTGTTGGCAGGGGAACTTCATCTTCAGCATCGTCATGCTGAACTTGTTTCAGTATCTTACTTTTTCTGCGAGCGAAGGTAGTAAGACCCTGAAACAAGTTCAGGGTGACGCAGATTTATTGGTGAGTTTAGATGCTAATCGCCCTGTTACCCGGAGACGGAATTGGTCCCGAAGTCATCACGCAGGCGCGCCGCGTACTTGATGCGCTGGCGATTGAAGGGCTGACCTTTGACAAAGCTTTGGTTGGCGGCGCGGCTTACAAGACGACCGGCCATCCGTTGCCACCTGCGACGCTTGAACTCGCCAAGCGTGCCGATGCGATATTGTTCGGTGCAGTGGGCGACCCCGATTGCGACAATCTCGAACGCCATTTGCGGCCTGAACAGGCGATCCTTGGCCTTCGCAAGGAGCTCAGCCTGTTCGCCAATCTCCGCCCCGCGACGCTGTTTCCCGAACTCGCCGATGCCAGCGCGCTCCGCCCCGAAGTCGCGTCGCAGATCGACATGATCATTGTCCGCGAACTCAATGGCGACGTCTATTTCGGCGAAAAGGGTATGCGCAAAACGGCTGATGGCCGCCGCGAAGGCTATGACATCATGTCCTATAACGAGGACGAAGTGCGCCGCATCGCCCGCGTCGGGTTCGAAACCGCAATGGCTCGGAACAAGAAGCTGTGCTCGGTCGACAAGGCCAATGTGCTCGAAACCTCGCAACTATGGCGCGACGTGGTCATTGAAACCCATGCGGAATACCGCCAAGTCGAACTCAGCCACATGTATGTCGACAATTGCGCGATGCAGCTGGTGCGCAACCCCGGCCAGTTCGACGTGATCGTCACCGGCAATCTATTCGGCGACATATTGTCCGACCAGGCGAGCATGTGCGCAGGTTCTATCGGCATGTTGCCAAGTGCCTCGCTCGATGCGGGCCAGAAGGGGCTGTACGAACCAATCCATGGCAGCGCGCCTGACATTGCCGGGCAGGGTAAGGCCAATCCGCTGGCGACCATTCTCTCCGCCGCGATGATGCTGCGATACTCGCTCGGTCTGCCCGAGGTTG
>JANMPK010000288.1:0-9829 GCA_031369825.1 Sphingomonadales bacterium | reverse complement strand
GTTGTTGGGTGGTTTTGCGCCCGATCAGGCAGCGCTCAACCGTTTCTTCTCGCTACATTATCTGCTGCCGTTTGTGATCGCGGGTGTTATCATTCTGCACATCTGGGCGCTGCATATCCCCGGGTCGAACAATCCGACCGGCGTCAGCATAAAGGGCGAACAGGACACTGTGCCGTTCCACCCATATTATACTGCAAAAGACGGTTTTGGGCTTGGCGTGTTCCTGATTTTCTTTGTTGCTGTGACGTTTTTCGTGCCGAATATGCTGGGGCATCCCGATAACTATATTCCGGCCAACCCGCTATCGACGCCTGCGCATATCGTTCCCGAATGGTATTATCTGCCGTTCTACGCGATCCTTAAGGCCTTCACCGTCGATTTTGGCATTCCGTTCACCGGCATTGTCATCATCCCGGCAAAGCTGATGGGTGTGCTTGCGATGTTCGGCTCGATCCTGTTGCTGTTCTTCTTGCCGTGGCTAGATACCTCGCCAGTGCGTTCGGGCAACTATCGTCCGATGTTTAAAAAGTTCTTCTGGTATGGCCTTATCCCATCCATCGTTGTGCTGGGCGTTTGCGGTGCTATGCCTGCTGAAGAGCCCTATGTGATGCTCAGCCAGCTTGCCGCGTTTTATTATTTCGCCCATTTCTTGATCCTCTTGCCGATCATCTCGCGTATCGAAAAGCCGCTTCCGCTGCCGAATTCGATTACCGAGGCCGTTACCGGCAAGCCGCTCAACCTCGCGGCCGCTTAACAGGGAAAGCGCACATATCATGGTACGTCTCTTCGCATTTTTGGTCGGATTGTTTTTCAGCGGCATGCTGCTGATTTCGTTCGGCAACAGCCTTGTTACTTTTGTTACCGAGCCTGCGGTTAAAACCGCAGAGCACGAGTTTCATCAAAAGCCATTGGCCGAGAAATTCACTCATGATGGCCCGCTTGGCAAATTTGACCGTGGCCAGTTGCAGCGCGGGTTCAAGGTTTACAGCGAAGTATGCGCGGCTTGTCACAGCATGAACTTGGTAGCGTTTCGCAGTTTGGCCGATCTTGGCTACAGCGAAGATGAAGTGAAGGCGATTGCCAAGGGTTGGAAAACCGAAGTTCCTTCCATCGACCCGGTAACCGGCGAACCTGCCACACGTCCTGGCATCCCTGCCGACAAGATCCCCTCGCCGTTCGCCAACGAAACCGCTGCCCGCGCCGCGAACAACAATGCCTTGCCGCCAGACCTCTCGCTCATCACCAAGGCGCGTGCGGACGGCCCGGCCTATGTCTATTCGCTGCTGATGGGTTACCGCGAACAGGTCGGGTATAAGAACGAAGAAGGCCAGGAATTGCTGAAGGAATTTCCTGATGCGGCAACGCCTCCCGGCCTCAACTTCAATCCGTGGTTTGCGAACCTGAATATTGCGATGGCGGAACCAATTGGTGCCGACGATCAGGTCACCTATGACGATGGCACAAAGGCTACCAAGGCGCAGATGGCAAAAGACGTCGCAGCGTTTCTGACATGGACAGCCGAACCGAAGTTGGAAAACCGCAAATCAGCCGGTTGGGCCGCTTTGGGCTTCCTGTTGATCTTCACGGTCTTGGCATTCCTGTCATATAAGAGCATCTGGGCGGACAAGAAACATTGATCGCCAGACGGTAAATTTGGAACAGGGCCGCTTTTGCGGCCCTTTCCTTTTCTAACGCCGGTGATTGACGCCTCGTCCAGTTGATGGCAATAGCGGCGCGATTAACCGCTCCGCATTGGAGCATGCGGGTATAGCATAGTGGTAATGCACTAGCCTTCCAAGCTAGCTAGAGGGGTTCGATTCCCCTTACCCGCTCCATCGCTGTAGCGCATGGGGGTTCGATTGTCCTCCGCTTCGCTCCGTTCGTCTGCGGCCCCCCCTTATCTGCTCCAGTTTCTCCGCTTTGTTGATACACTTTGCGACAAAGCAAGCATTGCGCTGACAAAGTGCTGCGACATATTGTTCCTATATGCTGTTCATCCGGTGACCCACCGGCCGAAATGACCAAGGAATGATGACATGAACAAAACCAAGATATTCTCCACTTTGCTGGCCGCTTCGCTGACGTCGGTTGCATTATATGCAGCACCGGCGCTTACCGCAGATGGCACCACCAAGACCGAAGCGATGGCAAAGGCCGACGCGATGTTTGCCAAAATGGACGTCAACAATGACGGCGCGATCAATCAAGCCGACCGCGCCGCAAAGATGAAAGAGCATTTTGCTGAAATGGACGCGGATAAGAATGGCTCGATCAACGAGGCTGAATTTATCGCTGCACATGAAGCGCGCGCCGAAAAGCGCGATGAGCGGCGCGAAATGCGCGGCGAGCGTAAAGGCCCCGGCGGTCATGATGGCCACCGCATGGGCGGACGCGGGAAAGGCGGCGGCATGAAGATGCTCGCAATGGCCGATGCCAATGGTGACAAGTCAGTGACCAAGGCAGAATTCCGGACCGCTGCCGAGGCGCGTTTTGCCAAGACCGATACCAACAAGGACGGTTCGATCTCGACTGACGAGCGCAAGGCACAGCGCGCCGACAAACGGGGTGGCAATTGGGGCGATCGTCCCGATATGCCAGCCCCTGCGCCTGCTGATGCTGGCTAAAGAGCTTTGCTGGCGCGGTCTTCCCCTCCCCTTTTGACCGTGTCATACCTCAGGCCGGAACGCAGCATCATGCCTGCCTTCTGGCCTTTTTGTTTGCCAAGGCGTTGTAAGCGCCAGATAGCGTTCGTCACATGACCAAAACCCGTCCGCACCTGTTGCTCGTTGACGACGAAGCGTCGATCCGCGATCCGTTGGGCAAATATCTCGAACGGCAGGGTTTCCGTGTAACCGATGCCGCCGACGCTTCGATGGCGCGGTCTTCATTGCTCGCTTATGATATTGATCTCGTTCTTCTCGACATCATGATGCCCGGTGAAGACGGTCTCAGCCTGTGCCGCCATATCGCCGCCAATAATGGGCCGCCGGTTATATTGTTGACCGCAAAATCGGAAGAAACCGATCGGATCATCGGGCTGGAGATCGGTGCTGATGATTATGTTGTCAAACCGTTCTCGCCGCGCGAACTTGTGGCGCGGATCAAGGTGGTTTTGCGGCGGATTTCATCGGGTCAGCCAAAGAATGGTAGCAGCGGCAATAGCTATAATTTTGGTGGATGGACGCTCAATACCGGCGAACAGAGCTTGCACGACCCGGATAGCGTGCTCGTGCCGCTGTCGTCGGGCGAATACCGCATGCTTGAGGCGTTGGTCGAACGTGCAGGCCAAGTGCTGACCCGCGACCAATTGCTTGATTTGACGCGTGGCCGTGAGGGCGGGCCCTTTGACCGCGCGATCGACAATCAGGTCAGTCGTTTGCGCCGAAAAATCGAAGTCGATGCCAAAGACCCGCAGCATATCAAGACCATCTGGGGTGGCGGATACCGGTTCTCGGCCGAAGTGCGCCGATTATAATGAGTCGCTTGGGGCAATATCTTTGGCCACGCCGCCTTTACGGGCAGATACTGCTGGTGGTGGCGCTTGCCCTGTTCGTTGCGCAATCCATTAACGCTGCAATGCTGCTAGCCGGATCGCGCAACCGTGCGATTGTCGAGACTGCAACGATGGTGGTTGGCCGGGTTGTCAATCAGGTTGAGCGGGAACGCGAGCGCGGCGTGCCGATTGGTGAAGTTCGGGAGCGGCAGAGCTCGCAGGGCCCACAGCATCGCCGTCGTTCAGCCGCAATCTCACTTATTGTTTCTGATGCACCGCTAACTCTTGACCGGTATGAAAAGCAAACCGAACTAACCGATCATGTAACCGAATTTCTCGCGCAGTCTGATACAGGCCTGACTGACATCCGGATATCTTCGGGTTCATTGTTGCTGCTCCCGCCCGAATTGCGCGATGCGCAATTGGAACGCTTCAAAAGGACAAAATTCCGTGGAAAAGAACGCCCTGCCCCGCGATTTGCCGTTTTGTTTTCGGCGCGCACATCCGATGGGCGCTGGATCAACGCCGCCGGATTGGTGCGTCCAAGCGAAACCAGTTCGATTATCGGCATGCTGTTGCAAACCCTGACTTTGTATATCGCCGTCATGATACCGCTGGCTTTTGTGGTTCGGCGGGTTGCCAAACCACTGGAACGGCTGACGGAGCGGGTTCAACGTGTCGGGCTGGTCAGCGATGTGTCGCCGCTGGCAAGCGCTGGTCCGGCCGATATTCGTCAGTTGATAGACGCGTTTAATAATATGCAGTCGCGGGTCTCGGCCTTGTTAGGTGAAAAAGACGTCATGCTCGGTGCCATCGGGCACGACCTTAAAACGCCGCTTGCTGCACTCCGTGTCCGCGTAGAATCGGTGGAGGATGATGCCGAGCGTGATAAAATGGCTGCAACCATCGACGAAATGGTGACCATTCTTGACGATATTTTGATGCTTGCCCGTCTCGGGAAATCTGGAGAAGCTAGCCAGCGAACCGATATTGGCGCGCTAATCGGGTCGGTCGTGGAGGATTTTCCCGGTGTCGTGCTAATTGACCCCGAACAGCGGGTGGTCGCCAATGTTCGCCCTATCTTATTGCGCCGGGCACTCCGCAACCTGATCGGCAATGCAATCACCTATGGCAAAAGCGCGTCAATTTCTGTCCGAATAGACGCTGGCCAGTTGCTGATCCAGATAGACGATGACGGGCCGGGTATTCCGGGGGACAGGATTGAATCGATGTTCGAACCATTTGGCCGCGTTGAAACGTCGAGGAGCAGAAGCACCGGAGGCTCCGGTCTGGGCCTTACAATATCACGCGCAATTGCCCGCAGTCACAATGGCGATGTTCATTTGGAAAACCGTTCGCAAGGCGGGCTAAGAGCGACTATCGCAATACCGGTTGCATAAGTTTATCCGGTTGGTTGCTTCTTCCAGCTGCCACTGCCTTGATATTCAGGACGGATGTTAGTCGCCTGAGGTAGGTTCCCGCCACCATAATTTGCTTCACCGCCATTTTTCCGTGCATCGCTCGAATAATCTGGTGCCGCGTAATTGGCCGTTGCGCGTTGACGCACCGGGGTGATGTCGGCGTAAGGCGCAGGCGTGTAAGGCACCGCCAACCGCGCTTCAGCCTCAGCCTTCAGCTGGGCGGTGGCAAATTCACGCTCATAGCGCTTCTGTAGCTGGATCGGATCAAGCACAGGCGTAGTGTCCGGCGTCCATGCACGCGGTTTTGGCCCCGGAAACGGCTCATATCCAGCATGGCCACGGAAGAACGCGGATAGACGCCCGGCGCTGCCCTTCCAGCTATAGAAACGGTGCGCGCCGATGGTGCCCACGAAGTTCAGGCTCGGTGCCCAATAAGGATAGACATAAGTGGCATGATAGTGCGTCGCCATACCGACCGGTGCATAAACCGAACCGGCCAGCGCTTGCGCCGCTACCCGCTGCGCACGCAGCCACGCAGGACGCGCCGGAATGCGCGCCATCGAGCCATCGCAGCTATAGCTGAACTGGCAACCGGTGCGCCGTTCCGACCCTTGATAAATTACGCCACATACGCTGTTCGGATAAGTGGGATGGCGCATCCTGTTCAATATCACCTGCGCTACGGCGCGCTGCCCGGCGTCGGGTTCGTTCGCCGCCTCATAATAAATCGCATCGGTCAGGCATTTAAGCGCGCGTGAATGATCGGGCGAACCGGCGCGCATTACAAAAGGTCGTGCAGCGCCGCTTGTGACATCGAAAGGCTGGGTTGCGTCGAGCGGGGAATCACCCGTCAAGGCATCCGCGCTGCCTGCTCCCGGTGTCATAGCGTCATCCGTGCCAACCGGTGGTATCGAATAATCAGTGTCGAGAAAGTAAAAGGCCGAGCCAGGGAAATTCTCCGCCGGAAACTCGGCATCCCACTTCAAATTGGACTGATCCTGCCCAACTGCATTACCGCCGAACGGTGCGATTTGCGCAACCGAGGGCACCAATGCGAGCAACGCAAACGCAAGCAGCACCAACACCACTTCGCGCGTACCGATCAGCTTGCTGCGCACCGGGCGACGCTCAGCGCGATGCCGGACTTTAATCGCTTCATTGATGGGCTTGTGGATCATTGCGCGCTTTGCATGAGAGATATGAAACGTTTACGATACTGGCGCATACATGAAACCGGCTGTCCCTGCGCGAGCGATTTTCGGCCTGTGCCAGCATGGGACGTCACTGAACTGAAATGTTAAATACAGTAAATTATCAGTATTTACGAGCTGCTTAGCAATGCCCCGGTCATCACCATAGCTAGCGCGGCGGCGCGCGTTATTTTGCCTATTCGGCCCAGCCGCAATATCGTGCGGGTTGCTCCATCAAACCCCTGTCCGCTTTTCACTTGGTCGATCATGAGACCAAATTCCGGGCCAGCCAAAAATTCCGGGGAATATCGCAGCCCTTCGACAATCCTTTTTCGCACGGACGCACTGACACCAACTTTGCCAAAAACACTGTCGAGTTTGTTCAACGGCGGCAGTGCTTCTGCGGTATCGAACGGGCTTTGCCCGCCGTCAGCGCAATGCACATGGTCAAACCACGCAATTGCAGCGGCTTTTGCTTGTTCAATGGCATGTTTCTGGCTGATTTGCCCTTCGGACCGACGGTATAGCAATAGCCGCTCCGGCACATTGGCGATTGACGTGGACCGTGACGCACGAAGCCACAAGTCATAGTCCTCGGCATGGCGGAATGCCGCGCGATAGCCGCCCAGATTGCGGATCAAGTGCGTCCGCATCACCGCAGAAGGGTGGCATAACGCTGGACCTTTTTGTAGCCATATTCTGGCTTCAGCGGGTGTCAGTGGATAGCTGTCCTGTGCGATAACGATGCGCCCATCTTCGGTAAGATCATGGGTGTTTGTGCCCAATATACCGATGTCGGGGTGCGCGCTCATATAGTCCATTTGCAACGAGAAACGGTTGGGGATCGCAATATCATCACAGTCCATCCGCGCTATCAGTGGTGCCTGGGCCAAAGCAATCATCTCGTTCAGGCTGACCACCAACCCGTAATTTTCCCTTTCAATCAGCTTGATACGGCGATCTGCCGCTGCCAATTTTTGCAAGATAGAACTGCTGTTGTCGGTCGATCCGTCATTAATGATCAGAAACTCAAAGTCGGCAAAGTCCTGTGCAAGAATTGACTGCGCCGCATCATCAAGATAGCGCGCGCCATTATAGACGCTCATGATGACCGAAAGGGCGGGTGCATTTGCCATTCGCAGCATGTAGCGGCTAATCCTGACAAATTAGTTTCCAACCGCAGGATTTTACATGCGTATTGCCCTTTATCAGCCTGATATTGCCGGAAATGTCGGTGCCGTATTGCGAACGGCAGCATGTTTTGGTGTGCCATGTGATATTATCGAGCCTTGTGGCTTCGCCTTTTCGGAAAGGGCGCTGAAACGCGCAGGCATGGATTACGCGGCGCAGGCCGCTATCGCGCGCCATGCTGATTGGGACAGCTTTCTTGCATCAGTGGGCGGAGCGCGTGTTGTTTTGATGTCGAGCAAGGCGTCAACCGCATTGCCGTTGTTCGAGTTTAAGCCTGATGATATCATCCTGATGGGTTCGGAAAGCAGCGGCGCGCCAGCCGCCGTGCATGCGCGTGCCGATGCGCACGTTTATATTCCGATGGCACAGGGATTTCGGTCCTTGAACATTTCGGTATCGGCTGGCATCGCTTTGGCCGAAGGTCTAAGGCAGACCAGTCAATTCCCGGGAGTGCAAGCGTGACCCTGATCCTCGATACCCGCCAGCAAGCCGCGCGCGACTGGTTCGAAGCACTGCGTACCCGGATATGCGAAGCGTTCGAAGCGATCGAGCGCGAGGCCGGGTCCGATGCCAGCTTTGAATATCTGCCATGGGACCGCGTTGACCATGACGGCTCACCAGGTGGTGGCGGGGTGCGCGGCGTGATGAAGGGTAAGGTTTTCGAAAAAGTCGGGGTCAATGTCTCGACCGTCGGCGGCAGCTTCAACCCCGAATTTGCCAAAAGCATGTACGGTGCAGCCGAAGACCCGAGCTTTTTTGCCACCGGCATCAGTCTGGTCGCGCATATGGCGAACCCGCATGTGCCCGCTGTGCATATGAACACCCGCTATCTGGTCACCACCAAAGACTGGTTCGGCGGTGGCGCCGATTTAAACCCTCCTATTGCCTATGAAGTTGACACCGCAGATTTCCACGCCCGCCTGCGCGCCGCCTGCGCGCCATATGGACCGGACGTATATGAGCGCTACAAGGCATGGGCAGACGAATATTTCTGGATACCGCACCGGGGCGTCCACCGGGGCGTTGGCGGGATATTTTATGACCATCTGGAAAACAGCAGCGATGTTCTTTTCGAACAGAATTTCACACTTACCCGCGACGTTGGTGAGGCGTTTCTCGACATTTTTCCAAAGCTCGTGCGCCGACGGATGGACCAGCCGTTCACGCCCGAAGAGAAGCAGGCACAGCGTCTCTGGCGCGGGCTATATGCTGAATTCAACCTTGTCTATGATC
This sequence comes from Sphingomonadales bacterium, assembly GCA_031369825.1. Taxonomy (GTDB): domain Bacteria; phylum Pseudomonadota; class Alphaproteobacteria; order Sphingomonadales; family Sphingomonadaceae; genus Sphingorhabdus_B. Next base: position 1,301 of record JANMPK010000288.1, on the reverse strand, counting down.
GCGGCACGACATTCGGGTTGAAAACCGGTGGTAATGTCGATGCCATCCTGATGAGCCTGCCGCCCGAAGTGGCGTGGGACTAAACATGCCGTTCAGCCCGATAGCCAAGGGCGAAATTGGCGCTATTGTGACCTCGCTCGAAATGACCAGCCGTCCAGCGCTGCGCGATATGCCGATGTCGGATTTGCAGCTTGAGCATTGGGAAGCCCCGACACCGGATAGATATCGCGCTTTATACCGCCTGATTGGCGAACCTTGGTTGTGGTTTTCGCGGCTTGAGCTGGATGATGCGGCGCTTATTTCGATCATCCATGATCCCAAAGTCCGCATTTGGGCAGTGATCGACCAGCAAGGCATAGAAGTCGGCATTCTCGAACTCGACTTTCGTGAAGAGTGCCAATGCGAAATCGCGTTTTTCGGTCTCGTGCCTGAGCTCGCCGGAAAGGGTCACGGCAAATGGCTGATTGAGATGGCACTGCAAGCCGGTTGGACCGAAACCGGGGTCGAGCGGCTCTGGGTCCACACCTGTACGCTTGATAGTCCGGGTGCGCTTGCATTCTACATCAAATCGGGCTTCACGCCCTATCGGCGCCAGATCGAAACCTTTGCTGATCCGCGCCTGTCAGGCCTGATCCTGCCGGAAGCAGCCCCGCAGATTCCGCTTATAGGCGAGGTATTTGTGGTTCGAGCTGGCGATAGATCGCTACAATCAGCGCTATGAAAAGCACGCCTTGCGCCGTCGAAAACAAAGCTGCAAATCCGGTTTCAATGACGGGAATACCGCCCGGTCCTGCCATCAATACACACAGCAACCCGATCAACAAACTCGCCACCAGCGATATTAGCCAAGTCACCAGCGCTACGACAAAAAGCAGGAAAAACGTCGCCCACCCGACGCCGGCAGTTGTTGACCATGCCGCCTTGATTGATCCGGTAATGCCCAAATGCCCATTTGTCGCCATGAGCGCGGGTAACACCACAAAGCGGGCAACCAGATACAGGCCAGGCACGAGGAATATCGCCAAACCCAGTAAAGTGAGCCATCCAGTTAACAGACTAGCGACAAAATAGGGCAAAAACCGCGAAAGCGCTACAGTAAGCGCGTCGCCAACCTTCGCCAGATTTTGTTCGGTAAGCAAAACATAGATCACAAAGCCACCGTAAGAACCGACGAGCGCAACCGGGATGATAACCATCCAGTTCGCGGCAAAATGGGTGCGCAATATCGCCACAATGTCGGTCAGCGTCGTGGTGCCCTCCAAGCTTGGTTCGGGCACTAAAAGCGCAAATCCCCAAGTCAC
>JANMPK010000320.1:0-5065 GCA_031369825.1 Sphingomonadales bacterium | reverse complement strand
CTCACGTCCCCCTGCCCGTCCTATGAAACCGGTAAAACTGCGCTGGGACACCAAACCCGTGCGCCGCCCGCGCCCAAATGCCGCGCCGTCGAAGGGTGCGTTGGAACGTGAAGAAGGTGAAGAGCGAATTGCCAAGCTGCTCGCGCGCGCTGGCGTTGCTTCGCGGCGCGAGATTGAGCGGATGATTGCCGACGGCCGGATTACGCTCAATGGCGAGAAGATCGAGACGCCTGCCACCCTGCTCAAATCACTGCACGGTGTTGCGGTGGATGGCAAAGCTGTGGGCCAGCCTGCACCGACGCAGTTGTATCTGTTCCATAAACCCGAAGGCTGCCTGACCGCCGAACGCGACTTTAGCGGTCGCAAGACGATTTATGACGTGTTACCCAAAGACCTGCCACGGCTGATGCCGATCGGGCGACTCGATCTGAATACAGAAGGCTTACTCCTGCTTACCAATGACGGCGAGTTCAAGCGGCAGATGGAATTGCCCTCGACCGGCGTCGAACGATCCTACCGCGCGCGCTGTTTCGGCGAAGTCAGTCAGGATCAGCTCGAAGAATTGATCCACGGCATCGAAATTGACGGAGTGCAGTATGGCAAGATCGACGCCAATCTGGAACGCCGCACCGGGCGCAATGGTTGGATCGAAATGACGCTGACCGAAGGCAAGAACCGCGAGGTTCGACGTGTGCTTGAGCATCTCGGCCTCGAAGTCAGCCGCCTGATCCGCACACGCTACGGCCCGTTTGTCCTCGGCGACATGCCCCCCGGCACCGTCGGCGAAGTGCGGAGGGTTGACCTGATCGAGTTTCGAAAGACGCTCAAATAATGCGGATCATCTCCGGCCAATGGCGTTCTCGCCCGCTCGTAGCGCCCAAAGGCGACACCACCCGCCCAACCGCCGACCGCACACGCGAAACGTTGTTTTCGATGCTCGCCAGCCGCCTCGGTTCGTTCGAAGAACTGGCAGTGCTCGATTTGTTTTCCGGTTCCGGCGCGTTAGGGCTGGAGGCATTGTCGCGCGGTGCGGCCACCTGCACCTTCGTCGAACATGACGCCGCCGCACTCAAGGCGCTCGAAACCAATATCGAAAAGCTCGGCGCACAGGCCCAATCGGACGTCCGCCGCTCCTCGGTGCTGTCGCTCGGGTCAGCGGTCAAACCGTTCGACGTCATCCTGATGGACCCGCCTTATGCGAGCGGCGCAGGCTCGGTTGCGCTCGACAAACTGGGTCGCTTGGGTTGGTTCGCGCCGTCGGCATGGATCAGCATCGAGACCAGCAACAAGGAAGATATCGACGTCAAAGGTTTTGTCATCGACAATGTCCGCAACGTCGGCAAGGCACGCCTGACCTTACTCCGCCCCGAAAGCTAGACATGTCCACCAACCCCAAAATGTCCACCGCCGATTGGGGCATTATCCTGCTACTTTCGCTTTTATGGGGTGGTGCATTTTTCCTGATTGAACTGGGTTTGCGCGGTTTCCCGCCAAATACCCTCGTGTTCCTTCGTATGGCTTTAGCAATCCCGCCGATGTTGCTGGCCTTGTGGTTTTTAAAACTGAAACTGCCAACTGACCGCAAGAGCTGGCAGCAATTATTTGCGCTTGGCACAATCAACGCGGCGCTGCCGTTCATCCTGTTCTTCTGGGGCCAAACGCAGATTGATAGCGGCTTGGCATCGGTCCTGAACGCCACCACGCCATTATGGGGCGTCGTCACCGCGCATTTCCTGACCCGCGACGAGAAGGCCACCCCTGCCCGCGTCATTGGCGTGTTGCTCGGCATAGCAGGGCTCGTCGTCATGGTCGGCACAGAAGCTTTGGGCGGCATTTCTGGCAGCGTATTGGCGCAACTCGCTTGTCTGGCCGCAACGCTCAGTTACGCCTTCGCTGCCATTTACGGCCGCACGCTTTCGCAATCGACGATGTCGCCGATGGTAGTCGCCACCGGCCAGGTGATTACCGCAGCCATCCTCATGCTGCCCGTAGCATTGATTGTAGACCAGCCCTGGGCCTTAGCATCGCCCGGATGGGACGCATGGGCGGGCGCGATTGGCCTTGCCATACCGTCAACTGCCGTCGCCTATTTCTTCTATTTCCGCCTGATTGACTGTGCAGGCGCATCGAACGCCATGCTGGTGGCGTTCATCATGCCAGTTGTCGCCATCATCCTCGGCGTGGTTGCGCTTGGCGAAACCGTCGAGCTAAAAGAAATCGCCGGGGCCGCGCTTATCGCGCTTGGCTTGGTAGCCATCGACGGCAGGTTTCTGCCAAAGCGCAGGTAAAACTAGCGCCGTTTCTTAGCGGCTTTCGGGCCTTCACCCGCGTTGCGGCAATTATCCTGCAACATCTTGGTGCACGGCGGATATGATTTTGTCGCTGGTTGCGGTGTCATCAATGCAGTTGTCGTTACCCCGCTAACCGCGATATCGGCCCCTGCCGAAGGCGGTGTCGCCGGTGGTCCGGACGGCAGTGATCGGTCAATTACCACCGGCGCTTCGGGCGCTGGTGGCATTGGCATTGGCTCAGGCTGAGCTGGCATCGGATCAGCGGGCTGCGGCTGTTCGGGCATTGGATCACTTGGCATTGGATCGGCAGGTTGCATCGGATCACCCGCCATTGCAGGCTCTTCGGGAGGGGCGATTTGGGCACAAATGGCGGGATCGGTGATAACCAGTCCCAAAGCAAGTGCGCTGACAAGCAGTTTTACGCGCATGGACTTTCTCCTTTTTTCTCTGTGCTAGGATAATCCGCGCAGGCTACATTAGTTCCGGCAGCCCGCCGAACATAGCTTGCGGTTCGTCGCACCGTTCCCTAACTGTTCACGCGTGACTGATGTATCCACCCAAAATGAACCACCTTGGCTACGCGGCCTCAATCCGCCGCAGCGCGAGGCGGTGCTCACTACCGAAGGCCCGGTGCTGCTGCTTGCGGGCGCGGGCACGGGCAAGACCGCCGCGTTGACCGCGCGGATGGCGCAAATTCTCTATTCGCGGCTGGCGTGGCCGTCCGAAATTCTCGCGGTGACCTTCACCAACAAGGCGGCGCGCGAAATGCGTGAACGGATCGGCGCGATGGTAGGTGAAGCGGTTGAAGGCATGCCGTGGCTCGGCACGTTTCACTCAATTGGCGCAAAACTCCTCCGCCGTCATGCCGAGGTTATCGGCCTGCAAAGCAATTTCACGATAATCGACACCGACGATCAGGTGCGGTTGCTGAAACAGCTTATCCAGTCCGAGGATATCGACGACAAACGCTTTCCGGCCAAACAGCTCGCTGGCCTGCTCGACAAATGGAAGAACGCGGGCAAATCGCCTGCCGATCTCGACGCCAACGACGATGAATCCTTCGCCAATGGCAAGGGCAAGCGGATGTACGCGCTGTATCAGGCGCGCCTGCTCGCGCTCAACGCCTGCGATTTCGGCGACCTGCTTCTGCACGGGCTGAACCTGCTCAAGCACAACCGCGACATCCTCGAAAAATATCAGGCGCAGTTCAAATATATCCTTGTCGACGAATATCAGGACACCAACGCCGTCCAGTATCTCTGGCTCCGCCTGCTCGCGCAGAAGCGCAAGAATATCTGCTGTGTGGGTGACGACGACCAGAGCATCTATTCATGGCGCGGGGCGGAGGTTGCCAACATCCTGCGCTTCGAGAAAGATTTCCCGGGCGCGAAGATCATCAAACTCGAACAGAATTACCGCAGCACCCCGCATATCCTTGCCGCCGCATCGGGCCTGATCGACGCCAACAGCAGCCGTATTGGCAAGACGCTCTGGACCGAACTCGACGAGGGCGAAAAGGTCAAGATTATCGGCGTGTGGGACGGCCCCGAAGAGGCGCGCCGCGTCGGCGAGGAAATCGAGAGCCTTCAGTTCAAGGGCGAAAGCCTCGACAGCGTCGCCATCCTCGTGCGCGCGCAGCACCAGACGCGCGAATTCGAAGATCGCTTCATTCAGGTGGGGCTTAACTACCGCATTGTCGGCGGTTTCCGCTTCTACGAACGCGCTGAAATCCGCGACGCAATTGCCTATTTGCGCGTCGTCAACCAACCCGCCGACGACTTGGCATTCGAACGGATCGTCAATGTTCCCAAACGCGGCATTGGGGATAAGGCTGTGGAAAAAATCCACATCGTTGCCCGCGCCGAACGCGCGCCGCTCTCGGTCGCCGCCGCGCGGCTGGTCGGCACCGACGAGCTGACCGGCAAGGCGCGCAAGTCGCTTGCAGACCTCGTCGTCGACATCGCGCGCTGGCGCGACGAGGCCTGCCGCATGACCCCTGCCGACCTCACCCGCCTGATCATGGACGAAAGCGGCTACACCGCCGTATTGCAGGCCGAACGCAGCGTTGAAGCCGCCGGACGGCTCGAAAACCTGAACGAACTCACGCGCGCGATGGAAGAATATGAAACGCTCGGCGAATTCCTAGAGCATGTCAGCCTGGTGATGGACAACGACCGCGGCGATACCGGCGCGAGCATCACGATCATGACGATCCACGCCGCCAAGGGCCTGGAATATGACAATGTGTTTTTGGTCGGGTGGGAGGACGGCATCTTCCCTTCACAACGCGCGCTCGACGAAGGCGGTCTGGCGTCGCTGGAGGAAGAACGCCGCCTGGCCTATGTCGCGATCACGCGGGCCAAGCGCAAATGCACGATCATCCACGCCGCCAACCGCCGGATTTACGGCCAGTGGACGAGCAGCATCCCAAGCCGCTTTATCGAAGAGCTACCGCTGGACCATATCGAGGCCGAGCAAACGATGACCGGCGGCGCGTCATTATGGCGCGCAAACTGGAGCGAACAAGCCGACCCCTTCGCCCACCTCGCCGCCGCCAACCAAGGCCGCAGCAACGCAAGAGGCCCCGGCTGGCAACGCGCAGCCACGAGCGGAGGGTTCAACCCGAGGCCGCAGCGGGTCGCGGAGAATACAAAAAGCGCGGTTAGTTTGGGGAACAAAGGGCGCAGCGACCTGAGCGTAGGGATGCGCGTGTTCCACGAGAAATTTGGCTATGGCGCGATTGCGGAGATCGAGGGCAACAAGCTGGAGATCGA
>JANMPK010000247.1:0-2567 GCA_031369825.1 Sphingomonadales bacterium | reverse complement strand
GCAGGCGAGCTTGGCTGGGAATTGCATCCAGCGATGGATGATCTTGCGGCGCTATATGACGCTGTGTGGGAAGCGGGCCAAGAATTTGGCATCATCAATTACGGACTTTACGCGGCCAATACGATGCGGGTGGAAAAGGGTTATAAGGCTTGGGGGTCAGAACTCACCAACGAGCTGACGATGATGGAGGCCGATATGCAGCGCTTCATCAACTTCAAGAAAGAGGATTTTGTCGGCAAGCAGGCGACACTTGATGCGCCTGATCGTTTTCGGATTGTATATGGTGAGGTAGATGCGGCAAATGTCGATGTGCGCGGTGCCGAGCCTTGCTTAGTCGGCGACAGCTGCATCGGGCTGACGACATCGGGCGGATATGGCTACCGTGTGGGCAAGAGCCTGTTTTTTGCCTGTGTACCGATTGAAAACGCCGTGCCGGGATCAACATTTGATATCATGCTACAGGGCGAACGGCGGGTGGGCACAGTATTAGAATATCCCGCCTATGACCCCGAAAACGCGAAGATGAAGGTCTGAACCGGTGGCTGAACTTCCCCAAAAAACAAAAGTCGTCATCATCGGCGGCGGTGTGATTGGCTGCTCGATTGCTTATCATCTGACCAAAATTGGCTGGGACGATGTCGTTCTGCTCGAACGCAAGCAGCTCACGAGCGGCACGACATGGCATGCGGCGGGGTTGGTCGGGCAATTGCGCCCGTCGATTAACATGACCAAGCTCGCCAAATATACCGGCGAACTTTACCGTGGACTTGAGGCGGAGACGGGGCAGGCGACGGGATACCGGCAGTGCGGCTCGATCTCGATGGCCACCAATATGGAGCGCTTTGAGGAACTCAAACGCAGCGCATCAATGGCCAAAGTGTTCGACCTACCCGTCCATGTCGTGACGCCAGAGCAGATCAAGGAACGTGCGCCTATTGTGAATGTCGATGATGTGGTCGGTGGCATCCACATCCCGAGCGATGGTTATGCCAATGCGGTCGATATTACGCAGGCACTGGCCAAGGGCGCCCGCACCGGCGGTGCACAGATTTTTGAAAACACAAAGGTCACCAAAATCCGCCACAATGGCGACCGCGTCACCGGGGTTGATACCGCTGAAGGCGCAATCGATGCCGACTATGTCGTCATCTGCGGCGGCATGTGGACACGCGATCTGGCGGCCAGCATTGGCGTTGCGGCCCCCCTGCATGCGTGCGAACATTATTACGTGTTGTTCGAGGGCGTGGAGGGTATCGATAACACCCTTCCGGTACTGCGTGATTATGATTATTGCGGCTATTATAAATATGACGCGGGCAAATTGCTCGTCGGTGCGTTTGAGCCCAATGCCAGACCCTGGGGCATGGACGGCATTTCCGAAGATTTTTGCTTCGATGAAATCGCCGGGAGTTTTGAACATTTCGAGCCTTTGTTGCTCGATGCGATGCGCCGTGTTCCTGCGCTCGAAAAAGCGGGTATCCAGAAATTCTTCTGCGGCCCCGAAAGCTTCACCCCCGATGTGCGCTATCACCTCGGCGAGAGCGCGGAGCTGAAGGGTTGCTTTGTCGCGGCTGGCCTCAATTCGATTGGCCTGCAATCGGCGGGCGGAGTTGGCAAGGTGATGGCGGATTGGATCCGCGATGGCATTCCGCCAGCCGACCTATGGAGCGTCGATATACGCCGCAACATGCCGTTTCAGATCAACCGCAAATATCTGCGCGAACGGGTGACCGAAAGCCTTGGCCTGCTCTACGCCACCCACTATCCGTTCAAACAATATGAAACTGCGCGCGGTGTGCGCAAGTCCGCGCTATATGATCGGTTGGTCGCTACGGGAGCGTGCCACGGGGAGGCGTTCGGATGGGAACGGCCCAATTGGTACGGCGATCCGGGAAGCACGCCGAGTTATGAATATAGCTACGGCCGCCAGAATTGGTTTGATGCCAACGCAGCGGAATGCAAAGCGGTGCGCGAAGCCGTGGGCCTGTTCGACCAAAGCTCCTTTGCCAAATTTCGGCTGGAGGGCCGAGACGCTTGCGCCGTGCTCAACCGCGTTTGCGCGAACGACGTCGACGTCGCGCCGGGTAAGCTCGTCTATACGCAGTGGCTCAATGAAAAGGGCGGGATTGAGGCAGACCTCACCGTCACGCGGCTTTCCGACACCGCCTATCTGATCGTCACGGGTGCCGAGACCGAGGCCAAGGATTTTAACTGGCTCAAACGTCACACGCCCGAAGACGCGCATGCGATGCTGACCAATGTCACGTCTGGCATGGGCGTCATTTCAATCATGGGGCCAAATGCCCGCGCGCTGCTCCAGTCGCTTAGCCCCAATGATTTATCGAACGAAGCCTTCCCCTTTGCGACCAGCCAAGAAATCGAACTCGGCTATGCCATTGTCCGCGCGTCACGAATCACTTATGTCGGTGAGTTGGGCTGGGAACTCTATATCCCCACTGAATTCATGGCGGGCGTCTATGATGAGATCGTAGTGGCAGGCGCGGCGTTTGGCCTCAAACATTGCGGCTATCACGCGCTCAATGCGCTGCGCATGGAAAAGGGCTATC
>JANMPK010000238.1:0-2220 GCA_031369825.1 Sphingomonadales bacterium | reverse complement strand
CCCGCAGTGAAACTGGATTTTTCGGGCATGCCGGCGGGACATGTTGTGAGCGCAAAAGAGGTTGATGCAGAACTGGATCGCATTGGCTACGCGCTGCAACCACTCGACATCGTTCTGGTGCAATCAGGCGCGGTGTATGGAACCGACAACTTCACCGACCAAGGCTGCGGCATGGGCGCAGAGGCAACGCTTTATCTGACCGAGCGCGGTGTTCAGGTGGTTGGCACCGATGCGTGGAGCTGGGATGCTCCATTCAGCCATACCGCGCGCCGCTGGGCCGAAACGCGGGACCCGAGCATCATCTGGGAAGGACATAAGGCGGGGCGGATAATGCCTTATTATCAGATTGAGAAGCTGACCAATCTGGCGGTGTTGCCTGCGTTTGGGTTCAAACTTTCATGCTTTCCAGTGAAGATTGAACGTGCCAGCGCAGGGTGGATTAGGGCTGTAGCGATAATTGACACCGACTAATTCCCCGTCGCCAGCATCCGCAACGTCCAACCGCTTAACACCGCCAGCGTCATCCAAGTGACCATCACGCCAATGCTGCGCGGTAACGGCGGCTTGGTGCTCATTGGCGCATAAAGCCCGATGATATGCGCCACACGGCCCGCGAGAAAGAGCGCACCAATCGCCATCAAGGCCATATGATTGGCGCGGCTCATTTCGAGAAAGGCAAGCAGCAAAATCACAATCGGCGCATGTTCGGCGAGGTTACCGTGGCTGCGCGTCGCGCTGATCAGTTTCTGGTCGTCATTGTCACCAAACGGCACCCGCGCGCGCATGCGGTGGCGCACGGTGTCGATGGCGGTGATAAGCAACATGATCGCGCAGATGGCGGCGACGAATGCGGTGACTGGTAGGGTCATGGCTTACTCCATTTCAAGGATGATTGCGTCAACCGCCAGGCTTTCACCTTGCTTCGCGTTGACGCTTTTTACCACACCCGATTTTTCGGCGCGGAGGATGTTTTCCATTTTCATCGCTTCGACCACGGCAAGCGCTTGGCCAGCCTCGACTTTGTCACCCTCGCCTACGTTGAGCGAAACCAGGAGACCGGGCATCGGGCAGATCAGATAGCGCGACATATCGGGTGGTGTTTTTTCGATCATATAGTCGGCCAGATGCGCAACATGACCGGGCAGCACGCGGGCCTGATGGCTTGCGCCGCGCGTGGTCAGTTTGAAACCGCCGCGTGTTTTGGCGATTTTGACGGCAATTGAATCCGACAACCCTGAGCCTGTCGAATGGACGATTTCCGCTTCTATCAATCGGTCACCGGGCGTATATTCCATCGACAGGTCAAACGCTGCGCCGTCAACTCCGATGCTGTCTTCGGCCAGTTCGATCTCGTGAACCGCATCGCCAATCTTGACTTGCCAAGCCGACGGCGGCGCGAGTGTGTCACCCAACTGCCCGTCAACTTGGCGCGCGCGGTCGGCTTCGGCGGTGGCGACGAAACCGGCTATTGCGGCGAGTGGTTTGATGAGGTTCGCGTCGGCAGGCGCACCGTGGAAGCCGTCGGGATATTCCTCGGCGATGAAGCCGGTGGTGATATCGCCGGAACGGAAGCGCGGATGCTGCATGATCGCGCTGACGAAATCGATATTGTGGCCAAGGCCTTCGATTTCGAACCGGTCGAGTGCGGCTATTGCCAAGTCGGCGGCTTCGTCGCGGGTTGGGCCCCAGGTTATGAGCTTGGCTATCATCGGGTCGTAGAACATGCTCACTTCGCCACCTTCGGCTACGCCGTCGTCTACGCGGACGCCGTCAACGCCTCTCAATCCGAGAACATCGGCCCCCTCCCCGTTCGTGTCGAGCATCGTCGAGACACCGTGAGGTTGCACGCGTCGGACGGGTGTCTCGTCTACACTCGACACGAACGGATTTTGAGGTGCAGGTGTGCGGTATCTTGTGAGCCTCCCTGTGCTTGGCAAAAACCCGCGATAGGGGTCTTCGGCATAGACGCGGTTTTCGATGGCCCAACCGTCTATTTTGATATCGTCCTGAGTCATGCTGAGCTTCTCGCCATAGGCAACGCGGATCATCTGTTCGACTAGGTCGATGCCGGTGATGCACTCGGTCACCGGATGTTCGACCTGCAACCGCGTGTTCATTTCAAGGAAGTAGAAACTCTCGCCGCTGGGGTCTGCGCCCGAGACAATCAGCTCGACCGTTCCGGCAGAATAATAGCCCACCGCGCGCGAAAGGGCGACACAC
>JANMPK010000226.1:0-5811 GCA_031369825.1 Sphingomonadales bacterium | reverse complement strand
TTCCCAAAGCGCGTGTGCCGGGACAGGAAATATGTGGGTGATGGTGGCTACCCCCATATAGCGACTTTATTTCCCAAACGCAGTCGGCGCTGCGTTGATCGTCACGAACTTGCCCGCCTGGATTTCCTGAACCTCTAGCGTCCGTTCAGTCAGGCCATTCGGCATGAAGCGGAATGATCCGTCGACTCCGATGAAGCCTTGAGGATCGGTCAACTGCGATACTGGGAATTTCGTACCCGGACGCCAGTCACGCGCTACCCGGGCAACCAGCAATACTGAATCATACCCGAGGCTGGATAGACGCAGCGGTGCGCGGCCATATCGCGCGCGGTATTTAGTGGCGTATTGATTGTAAAGCGTATCGGAAACACTAGCAAACCATGCGCCATACATTGGCGAACTGTTGGCGAGCGAACCGTCGATATTCCACAAATCGGTGCCAAGCACCTTGGCGCTGCGAAGACCGTGTTTGCGCAGCGACGGTACCGTCGCCATCGCCACCCGGCCACTGTCCGCAATTAGCACCGCGTCGATTTGCCCCATTGCCGCCAGCCTGCGTGTTGCCGCGTCGACCGATGCCGCAGAGCCATCAACCTCTTGGATTCCGACCAACGTACCGCTGACACCGCGCACCGAATTGGTCAAGTTTGACAGCGCACGCTGGCCGTAAACAGTTTTCGAAACAATCCCGCCGAACCGCGTCAACCCTTGCGCCTTGGCATAACGCACAACGCGGTCGATTGACTGGTTTGGCAAATGGCCGAGCAAAAACACATTCTGCCCTGCAACTCCTACATCGTTTGAGAAACTGATGATTGGAACGCCCGCTGGCCGCGCGACAGCAGCAGCCTCCAGCACGTTGTCACCACGCAATGGCCCTAAGATAAGCTTGTTGCCGTCGGCTACTGCCCGCCGCGCTGCGGCATCAACGCCCAAAGCGGTGTCATAGGTGATCATCCGGATATTGGTTGCCTTGGTATCACTAAGCGCGAGCGCGGTCGCGTTGGCAATGGACTGACCAACATCAGCATCGGGGCCGGTTATCGGCAATAGCAACGCAACGCGGTGCAGGCTGTCGAGTGGATCTGGCGTGACCACCGGTGGCGGGCCTTCGCCGCCGCGCGGTATGGCGCTACAAGCAGCGACTAGCGCCAGCATCGCTAACGCCAGCAGCTTTTTGACCCCGCCTGCTAGAGCTTGCGGCGTTGCTGCCGTTGCTGATATGGATGCGCTCATGACCCGTTCCTCACCGAAAAGCGAATATTCTTAATGACATTCGAGTCGGGCTTATATGTCGTTGCTACCCCCATCGGCAACCTTGCAGATATGTCACAGCGTGCCATCGCCATACTAGCAGCCGCAGATATCGTGGCTGTCGAGGATAGTCGGGTAACAGGTAAATTGTTGCATCATCTGGGCCTTAAGAAAAAAATGCGACGCTATAATGACCATAGTAGCGAGGGCGACCGCGATAGCCTGGTCGCGGCGGCGCGTGACGGGGTGGTGGCTTTGGTGTCGGACGCGGGGACGCCGTTGATATCCGATCCGGGCTATAAATTGGTGCGTTCGGCGCGCGAGGCAGGGGTTTCGGTCTACACTGCGCCGGGGCCAAGTGCGGCGATTGCGGCTTTGTCGATCTGCGGATTGCCGACGGACCGGTTTTTGTTTTCAGGGTTCTTGCCGTCGAAAGCGAAAGCAAGGGCGGATGCTTTATTGGCTTTGGCGACGACACCGGCGACGCTGGTGTTCTATGAAAGCGGCCCGCGGTTGGCGGCGACGCTGGCGGCTATGACCGAGATACTGGGCGCACGCGAAGCAGCGGTTGCGCGGGAATTGACGAAGAAATTCGAGGAGGTCGTGACAGGTACGCTAGCGGAACTTGCGGCGCGTTATGCTGAGACAGAGGCAAAGGGCGAAATCGTCTTGATTGTCGGGCCGCCTATAGAAGAGACCTTCGAAAGCGGAGATGTCGATTCGGCACTGGCCGATGCGCTCCAGACTATGCCGGTCTCAAAGGCCGCTGGCCAAATTGCAAAGCGCTTCGGTCTGGAACGCAGCGATATTTACGCGCGCGCGACTGAAATGAAATCCAGCACCAAATGAACAGGCAGCGCGCTGAAGCAAGAGGCAGACGCGGGGAGGCAATTGCGGCGTGGTGGTTGCGGTTGCACGGCTGGCGGATACTCGGGGAAAGGGTGCGTAACCCGCGAGGCGAGGTTGACCTGATCGCACGGCGCGGACGGACATTGGCTTTTATTGAGGTCAAGGCGCGGGTGAAGGACGCCGATCTTGCGACCGCGATTGACGCATACCGCCTACGCCGGGTTGCAGCAGCGGCGGAATCACTGGTCCACAAATATAACAAAGGCACCGACGAGGTCCGCATCGACGTGATATTGGTTGCGCCGTGGCGTGTCCCGCGTCATCTGGTCAACGTCTGGCATGGATAAGGGCAACATATGAGCATCACAGTCGCAGTCCAGATGGACCCGATGGACGGCATAGGCATCAAAGGCGATTCGAGCTTTGCCCTGATGCTGGCGGCGCAGGCGCGGGGTTATTATATCTGGCATTATGATGTCGGCACGCTCACGCTTGATGCAGCTGACCGGCTGACAGCGTGGGCGCATCCGGTTTACGATTTGCAGCGCGTCGAAGGCGCGCATTACCGTTTTGGCGGGGCTAAGCGGATCGACCTCGGGTCCGACGTCGATGTCGTCTTGATGCGTCAAGACCCGCCTTTTCACGTCGGTTATATTACTGCTACCCATTTGCTGGAGCGGATAGAGAGCGAGACGCTCGTGGTGAACAACCCCGCAAGCGTCCGCAACGCGCCAGAGAAAGTGATGGTGCTAGACTATCGCCGCTTCATGCCGCCGACGCTGATTACACGGTCTGCCGATGAAATCCGCGATTTCCAGAAAGAGCATGGAGCAGTCGTTATCAAACCGCTGCACGGCAATGGCGGCAAAGCGATTTTCCGCGTGCCGTACGAAGGCGACAACCTTGGCGCGCTGATGGAGGTGTTCAACACCACTTGGCCCGAACCGCATATGGTGCAGCCGTTTCTCCCCGACGTGGCCAAGGGCGACAAACGCATCGTGTTGATCGACGGCGAAGTCGCAGGGGCGATCAACCGGAGACCGGGTGAGGGCGAGTTTCGCTCCAATCTCGCGGTCGGCGGCAGCGCCGAGGCGACCCAACTGACCGCACGCGAACTTGAAATCTGCGAAGCAATGGGGCCGCGCTTGAAAGAACTCGGCCTTATATTCGTTGGCATCGACGTCATCGGTGGGCAATGGCTGACCGAGATTAACGTGACATCCCCCACCGGCATCGTCGCCATCGACGCTTTCAACAACAGCGACATATCCGGGATGATTTGGGACGCTATAGAGGCGCGTCTCAATTGAACTCGGTACGTTGGTTAGCTCGCCTCGGCTTGCTCCCATTTCTTATGCTGCAGGTTAGCATTGCTGCGGCTTGTGAAACCGTCGAATACCATCCCGCGCCCCCGCAGCTGCGCAAAGATGCAATCGCATTCTTTGATCAAGAATCTATCGTTTACGAAGGAATTTTGCTCGGAAAGCATGATTTTGAAAGTGGAGGGAAGTTTCTAGTCCTAAAAGCATACAAAGGGCCAGCATCTACATTTGATGTAATAAATTTGCCCAGTGGGTCGAGTTGCTATGGCGGCGTGCCCGTTTTTTCGATTGGTATCCTTTCGAACTTCGACAACGACTTGTCATCGTTCGATGGTTTCGTAACCGGCGACTATGTTGACGTATGGAAAGACAAAGGCTTTGTCGACAGTGGCTTGAGGTCGCGGAGCGTGCATCTGAAGCTATTTTTCTTCATCGTCTTGGCGATTATCGCTGTTGGCCTGCTTCTGACACGAAAGCGCCTCAAAAAAAGAAAAGAGCGGGTTGATCATGGATGACTGGATAATCCGCCTAGTAAATGACACCGGCTATTGGGGTGTCGGGTTGCTGATGTTCCTTGAAACCGTTTTTCCGCCGGTGCCTTCAGAGGTGATAATGACCGTTGCAGGTGTTTCCGCAGCGCGCGGCAATGTCCATTTTGGCGGCGTAGTTGCAAGCGGCACGGCGGGTGCGATGCTCGGCAATTACCTTTGGTTCTTAGTTGCGATCAAGTTCGGCAAAGAGCGACTGCAACGGTTTTTGGAGAAGCACGGACGCTGGCTGACTCTCCATTGGACCGACGTCGAACGCGGGCAGGCTCTATTCACCAAGCACGGCTCAGTCATCGTTTTGGTCGCACGGATGCTGCCGACATTCCGGTCGCTGATTTCGATTCCGGCGGGCATTTTCAAAATGTCGCATCGGCGGTTCTTGGTGTTTTCTGCGATAGGCACAGCGGGATGGAGCGCTGCGCTGGCGGGCGCTGGCTATGTGCTCGGTACACAATTTGGTGATGTCGAGAAGATATTGGGTCCACTCTCGACTGCTATCTTCGCGCTGATTGTAGTAGGCTATTTCTGGCGACTATGGCGCTGGAATCCCGAGCGTTAAGCCCGTGGATGGGCGTTCATATATTCATCCAAAAGCATCGCAGTATCGACCGCTGTATAAACCTGCGTTGACGACAGGCTGGCATGGCCGAGCAGCTCTTGTAGGCTTCTGAGGTCCGCACCACCAGCGAGCAAATGTGTGGCGAAGCTGTGGCGCAGGGCGTGCGGTGTAGTGCGTTCGGACAAACCTAATCGCTTGCGTGCCCCTTGCACTGCACGGCGGATGAGCGCGGGGGACAAGGGCCCGCCGCGTGATCCTTTGAATAACGCTTCGTCACGGGATTGAGGATAGGGGCATAGCGAGATATAGTCTTCGATTGCTGTTTTAACATTATCTAATAACGGAACAATTCGTGTTTTATTACGCTTGCCAATGACGCGTAATGTGGTGCCCAGCGGCAGAACCGCACCAGTCAGTCCGGTTGCCTCACTAACCCGCAATCCGCTCCCATAAAGTAATAGTAAAACCGCCCAATCGCGCGCGCCGACCCAGCCCTCGCGTGCGCCTTGCGACGCGTCTTCGGCCAGCGCGATAACATCATCAGGGCTGACAGGGCGGGGCAGGCTGCGCTGGATGCGTGGGCCATTGAGAACCGGCAGGGTAGCATTGTTGCCCAAAGCGAAGCGGAGAAAGTGTCGGATTGCCGATAGTTCGCGTGCTGTGGAACGGTTGGTCAGGCCATCACCGCGTCGGTGGGCCAAAAAAGCGCGCAGGTCGGCGGCGGTTAGTTTAGCAAGCGCCGGGCGCTCCGCCGCTTCGCCCAGATGCGCGCCGAGAAATTGGGTCAATCGCTCCGCCGTCGCCAGATAAGCGCGCACACTGTGCGGTGACATCCGGCAGTTATCGGTTAGGAATGCGCTATATTCGGCAATTAGAGAGGCCATGATGGCAACGCTATCAGGCGATGGCTTGCGGCTCAACCAGAACGATTTGCGGCAGGATCGCGTCAAGCAACGGCATGCCTTGCGGCGTGACGATCAGATGGGTGCCATGCTGGTGGATAAGGCCAAGTTTCTCGATCCCAGCGATAGCTTGGCTGTCCACTAATCTATCCGCCGCAACGCCGGTGCGAAATGCGATATCGGACAAGTCGATGCCTTCGGCCAAACGCAGCCCCATTAGCAGAGCTTCCATCGCTCTGGTTTCGGCGTCCAATACTTCTTCGGTAACGATGCCGTGAGCATTGCGTTCAACTCCTGATAAGAAATTCTCTGGTTTCTTATGGCGTTGCGTCGCACTTTTCAGTCTGCGTCCATGCGCCCCGGGGCCGATGCCGGCA
>JANMPK010000191.1:0-3429 GCA_031369825.1 Sphingomonadales bacterium | reverse complement strand
GGCGGCGGGGCAGATGATCCCTGTGCGGTGGTCGTGGGGGGCCCTCGGAGAGGAAGCGGTGGGATTGCACCGCCGCGCCGCCATCTTTCACGCATCGCAATATGGCGATGCCGCGTGGCAAAGGGCAAAGCTCGGGGATTTGTTGCTCGGCTGATGGGACAGTTCATCCTTCTTATTACCGCGCGCACGAACGCGGCGTCAAAATGGTCGGCGCCTCTGCACATTATGTCACTGGCGATCTCGACGAAGGCCCAATCATCGCGCAGGATGTGTCGGTGGTCGACCACGCCGACAGCGTCGAAGACCTGATCGCGCAAGGCCAAGACACCGAAAGCCGCGTTCTGGCCCGCGCGGTAAAAGCGCATATCGAACACCGCGTGATATTGAACGGCAACCGGACGGTGGTTTTTAAATAGAAGGGAAATGGCGCACCCTAGAGGATTCGAACCTCTGGCCTCTGCCTTCGGAGGGCAGCGCTCTATCCAGCTGAGCTAAGGGTGCGCATGGAATGTGGCGCGGTTAGCAGGACAGTGCGGTGCTCGCCAGTCCTTTTTGCCAATCTTTTTTGAACGCCCAGTGCTGATGATCGGCAAATGCACCATGTCTCAATCCGAGACAGGTGCACAAATCCGTTGGTGCAACCGTGTTTTAGAGCGAATAAGCTGTTGCTCATTTTATTGTGGAGTGGGGTCGAGTGCGGGGTTCTTTAGACAGATTGTCGCGCCTGTCTTGGACGCATGTCATTCTATTCGACATATTCGCTGTTGCTGTTTTTGCCGCCGTGACGTTTCTGTTGTTGCGTCCGGGTCCGATAGATTCAGATCGCGCGTGGTCGGTGCCCCATGAAAAACGGATAGCCTTTAGCTTTGATGATACTCCGCGTGGTGCCGGGGCATTTCTGGATGTCGGGCAAAGACCGCAAATGCTGATCGCTGCGTTGAAATCCGGCGGCATCGCCCAAGCCGCATTTTTTGCCAATCCCGGCCGGATATCGTCCAGCAACAAAGGCACCGAGGCGATTGCCGCTTATGCTGCTGCGGGCCACGTGATTGCCAACCACACCAACAAGCACATCATCCTGTCATCTGTTTCGGCGCAGTCTTTTCTGGCGGATGTCGATGCGGCAGAAAGCTGGTTGAAGCCGAAGCCCAATTACCGCCCGTGGCTTCGTTTTCCGCGTCTCGATGAGGGAGGCCGCGACACGATAAAGCGCGACGCGGTGCGCGCCGGAATGCGTCAGCGCGGTATCCGCCACGGCTATGTTACCGCTGACGGTTGGGACTGGTATACCGAAAGCATGACCATCGAAGCCAAGCGTGCAGGCAAAGTGATGGACGTTGCGGCGTTGCGAGATTTGTATGTCGAAACCCATGTCCAATCGGCGGAATTTTCAGACAGACTGGCGCGGCGGATGTTTCCCAAGCCGCCAGTGCAGATGCTGTTGCTGCATGAAACCGATCTAGCTGCCCTGTTCGTCGATGATCTGGCGCGTGCGTTGCGCGCCAAGGGGTGGCAGATTGTGCCCGCCGATTCGGTCTACGCCGATCCGGTAGCGAAGATGGTGCCCAATTCGGATGTGACCAACGGCACATGGCTAGAAATGCTGGCATGGGAAAAGGAGCTGAAGGGTGACCGCTGGTTCCCGCGCAATGATGTCCCTGTAGCGCGAAAGCTGTTTGCTAGTCGCGTTTTGCATCAGTAGTCTGCGCTTTTGGGAGGATGGTCGGCGTGGATGAAGCGGTGATAGATGCAACATTCAAGATGATGATGGGATTGGTGCTATTGGTCGCTGTGCTGATCGGCCTGTCGCCAGCCAACGCAGAAAAACGCATCGCCTTGACCTTTGACGATGTGCCGCGTGACCGGGGTGCGTTCTTCACGCCAGACGAGCGCTCGCAAAAGCTGCTCACTGCGCTGAAACAGGGGAAGGTGAAGCAGGCTGCATTCTTCCTCAACCCCGGCAGTCTTAACAAACCCGACGGGCAAGGCGGGGAGAAACGGATCATGGCCTATGTCGCGGCGGGGCATTTGATTGCCAACCATAGTTTCAGCCATCCGTCTCTCAAGAATAATTCGGCAGAGGACTATCTGGCGGATATCGACAAGGCGGCGGTTTGGCTGACGGGCCGTAAAGGCTATCGCCCTTGGTTTCGCTTTCCTTATCTGGATGAAGGTGCCGGGGATAAAGTGAAGCGCGATGCGGTGCGGGCAGGTTTGAAAACGCGCGGACTTCGCAATGGCTATGTCACCGCCGACGGGTCGGACTGGCACCTTGAGGCGTTGACTGTAAAGGCAGCCAAGAACGGCAAGAAAATGGACATGGCGGCGCTGCGTCGGTTATATATTGGTTCGCAGATGAGCGGCATTGAATATCACGACACGCTGGCACGGCGCACACTTGGGCGGTCCCCGGCGCATGTCATGCTGTTGCACGAAACCGACTTGGCTGCGATGTTTATTGGCGATCTGGTGGCCGAGTTAAGGCTGAACGGTTGGACGATCATTTCGGCTGACGAAGCCTATGCCGACCCGCTTTCCAAGGCTATTCCCGATGTCGATTATTCATGGGGCACGCTGACGGGGTCTATGGCGTGGGAAAAAGGGGTTGATCCGCCGCTGTCGCCTGTCTGGATGAAAACGGATATGATCTCTTATGTCTTTGAAAAAAAAGTGATTAGGAATGACAGCGCCGAATAGCCGATAAGCCGGGTAATCGGAACCTCAGCGCACTTTTCGCGTTCTAACACTGACAAAGTCAGAGGTTTCAGGATGTCGGCAAAATTAGCTTGTGTTGGTGTTATTATTTTGGGGTCGACACTGGGATCGTGTCTGCCAACGTCGAAGAGCGACGATTCCAGCAAACAAACCGAACAGACTTCGGCCGAATTGACCGACGATGCCCCTTTGGAAATTGCAATCACGCAGTTTCCAGCCTCTTATTTTGGTCAGTGGGGATTAACGCCCGGCGATTGCAAAATTGGCGGGTCGGATGCCAAAGGTTTGATAAGTGTGCAGGGCAGTCTGGTCAAATTTTACGAAGCTACGGCAACGATCCGCAATGGCAAGCGGGAGAGCCTGACGTCTGTCTCGGGCAATTTCGATTTCGTTGGGGAAGGACAAAAATGGCAAACCCGCAGCCGTTACCAATTGCGTAATGACAAACAACAGTTGACGCGACATGATATAGGAACAGCCGAGAAATATGTTTATTCGCGCTGCCCCGAGTAGGTGATTACAGTCTGGATATGGCGCGGGCGCAATGCTACGACGAGCGCATGACAAGCCAATTTGACCTTACAGAAGACCAGATTGCGATCCAGGATATGGCGCGCAAATTCACCGCAGACGCGATTACGCCACATGCGGCGGAGTGGGATGAGAAGCACCATTTCCCGGGCGAAACCATCAAGGCGGCGGCTGAACTGGGTT
>JANMPK010000140.1:0-1576 GCA_031369825.1 Sphingomonadales bacterium | reverse complement strand
CACTGACAACAACGTCGTGTTGCTTCTGGATGCCTTAACACTCCTCAAGGAAGCGGGAGGAGAGCTCACCTTGGAGCGGCTGGCTGACATGCTGGATAAGCGCGATCAATTACTGGCCATTGCCGGTGAACAAATGGGCAGCAAACTGACCCACGGCGCGACAGGGGCGGCGTGAGCGAGGAACTGCTCTTTGATAACGGTGATCTGCGGGTCGAGCCCGAGGCGGCGTATCCCGATGTGCTGACCATCGACATTGACGGATGGGAAGGGCCGCTCGATCTGTTGTTGACCTTGGCACGTAACCAAAAGGTTGATTTGCGACAGATTTCAATCCTTGCGTTGGTCGAGCAATATCTGGTTTTCATCGACGAAGCGCGGGCCTTAAAGCTGGAATTGGCTGCCGATTATCTGGTGATGGCGGCGTGGCTGGCCTATCTTAAATCGGCGTTGTTGTTACCCAAAGACCCGACCATCGACCCTTCGCCAGAGGAATTGGCGCTACGGCTGCAACTGCGGCTGGAGCGGCTGAACGCGATGCGCGAGAGTGGCGCGCGGTTGATGGCGCGAGACCGGATTGGCCGCGATATCTTCCTGCGCGGCGCCCCCGAAGGCCTGCGGGTGGTCAAGGCGCGCGCTTGGGACTGCGATTATTTTGAACTGATTACCGCTTACGGCCAGGTGAAAGCCAGGACTCAGCCGGTGCTGCATGTTGTCAAACGCCGCGCGGTTATGACGTTGGAGGAAGCGCTGGCGCGGGTGTCGGACATGATCGGTGCAGCGATCAGCTGGACCGATATCCAGTCTTTCCTGCCGCCTTTTGCCGAGCCTGCACTGAGGCGTTCCGCGCTGGCGTCGAGCTTTGTCGCCGCACTTGAACTGGCGCGTCGAGGCAAGTTGGATATGCAACAGGAACACAGTTTTGCGCCATTATATCTAAGGGCAAAAGCATGATTATCGAACATGATTCCGATGTCCGCGCCGTGGAGGCAGCATTGTTTGCCGCTGTAGCGCCGATGACTGTCGAGCAAATCCGAGCTTATGTCGGCGATGCCGTCGATGTGGCGGTTGCATTGGCAACACTCGTAGCGCATTATGACGGGCGCGGGATAGAGTTGGTCCAGCGCGGCAAGGCCTGGCATTTCCAGACAGCAGCCGATCTGGCCCACCTGCTCCGACGCGAACGCGAGGAAAGCCGTAAATTGAGCCGCGCGGCGGTCGAAACACTGGCGATCATTGCTTATCACGAACCCGTCAGCCGCGCCGAGATCGAGGCAATCCGGGGTGTGCAAATTTCAAAAGGCACGCTTGATGTGTTGATGGAGGCGGGATGGGTCCGCCCCGCTGGCCGGCGGGAAGTGCCAGGGCGACCCTTGATCTATGCAACGACGCCAGGTTTTCTTTCACATTTCGGGCTAACCAGTCGTAAGGATTTGCCGGGTATTGATGATCTGAAGGCAGCAGGTTTGCTTGATCCGGTCGATATGGCGCTTGACGACATGGATTTCGCACAAGAGTCAGACAGCGAACTGGAAATTGCCGAAGACAATGACTAGATGCTATAGGGGCGAGAGTGGGT
>JANMPK010000097.1:0-2416 GCA_031369825.1 Sphingomonadales bacterium | reverse complement strand
TGTAAACCGATAGACGTGATGGGCCCCAGCCTTCGCTGGGGCGAAGGATTGGTGTTAGGTAAAGGTAGTAAAAACATCCGCTGCAATCTCCAGACTCCGCTTCCGCTTTTCATAGTCGAACACTGAGCACGCCACAATAATCTCATCAGCCTTCGTCTGCTCGATAAAAGCCGCAACGCCTGCCTTCACCGTATCCGCCGCCCCAATCGCGCTTGCCGACAGCACATTGCCCAGCATCGCGGCGTGCGACGGCGGCAACGATGCACGATAGCCTTCGACGGGTGGCGGCATTTGGCGGGGGTTGCCGGTGCGGAGCGATACGAAGCTTTGCTGCATCGAGCTGGCGAGATATTCAGCCTCTGCGTCAGTTTCGCCTGCGATGATGTTGAACGCTGCCATCGCGTAGGGCGCGTCTAATGCGGCGCTTGGCCGAAAATGACTGCGGTAAATGTGGAGCGCTTCGTCGAGCATATCGGGCGCGAAGTGGCTGGCGAAGGCGAAGGGTAGGCCGAGCGCGCCTGCGACTTGTGCGCCGTAGAGGCTGCTGCCGAGGATGTAGAGTTGCACATCCGCGCCCGCACCAGGAGTCGCAACGATACCGGTTTGGCCATCATCGGCGAAGTAACTTTGCAACTCCATCACGTCGCGCGGAAAGGCGTTGGGGTCGCTGTCGAGTGTTCGCCGGATGGCGGCAGCAACGCGCTGGTCGCTGCCCGGTGCGCGGCCCAGCCCAAGATCGATCCGTCCGGGGTAAAGCGCGTCCAACGTGCCGAACTGTTCAGCGATGACCAAAGGCGAATGGTTGGGCAGCATGATACCTCCCGAGCCAACGCGAATGGTCTTTGTGGCGGCGGCAATATGGCCGATAACGACGCTGGTCGCGGCGCTGGCGATGCCGCGCATCCCATGATGTTCGGCGACCCAATAGCGGGCGAAGCCTAAGCTTTCGGCATGCGCCGCGAGGTCGGCAGCATTGGCCAATGCGGCGGCGACGTTGCCACCTTCGACGACAGGGACAAGATCGAGTAAGGAGAATTTCGGCATATCCATCACATGGGGCTTCGGTTGCCATATGCCAAGCGCATTCATTTACGGTTCATCTTGCGGTTCATAGACGAACCGTGCTATTTCATAGATGAACCGTTATGGTCGAAAGGAAAGCTATCATGACAACCGAACGAAGTCCCGGCTGGAAACTGTTCCTTGCTGGTATCATTGGCATTGCCCTCGTCATCCCGTTGATGATGGTTTACGCGCTGGTTTGGGACCGGCAGGAGCAATCGAACGTTGCGCAGAACTCGATTGCGGCGGGTTGGGGCGGGCCTCAGGTGGTGGTCGGGCCGGTACTGGTTATCCCCTATACTGCGAATAGCGTCGAGACAGTGGACCAGAATGGGCGTCAGACAACGCGGACGGTGCAAGTGACGAAGGAGCTTTATCTTTCGCCCGAGACCAATACGCTTTCGACCAATCTGAAGCCGGATCGCAAAAGGAAGTCGATTTATGAAAGCGTGCTTTTTGTAGCAGAGAATAGCGGGACGGCACGCTTCGCATTACCCGCCGATTTTGCGCGATATGGAATATCGCGTGATGCGTTGAATCTGGCAGGAGCTGAGCTGCGCTTTGGAATATCAGACGCGCGCGGGCTTCAAGCAGACAGCAAGGTCATGGTCAACGGCACATCGCTCGAACTTCAACCGGGCAAGGGATTGGCGGCATCGGGCGGCTCCGGTTTCTTCACCTTTGTGGATTGGGACGCTGCCAGCCCGATGGAGGTAAGGTACAATTATGCCATTCGCGGCAACAAGACGCTGACGATGGTGCCGCGCGGCGGCGAGACCAAATGGGATGTGAAGTCGAGCTGGCCTAGCCCGAGCTTTGCGGGCGATTTCCTGCCAACCAAGCGTGATGTTAAATCGTCGGGCTTTACTTCAAGCCACGCGGTGACGAACCTTGCGTTGGGGCAAGCGCTGGTGCTGACCGATGATCTCGCCCCGCCCGCGCCAGCCAATATCACACAATATGATAGTATCGAGACAATGAGTGTCAGTGCACCGTCTGCCGGTGGTGGACAAAGTCAAGCGGCAACCATTGGTTTGATCGAACCCGTCGATCTTTACAGCCAGGTTGACCGTTCGGTGAAATATGGCTTCCTGTTCATCGGCTTTACCTTTCTCGCGTTCCTGATGTTCGATGTCATCGCGGGTGCAAAGGTTGCGGCGGCGGAGTATTTGCTGACTGGGGCAGGGTTGGTGCTGTTCTTTGTGTTGCTGCTCGCTTTTGCCGAAGTCGTCGGCTTCATGTGGGCCTATCTGATTGCGGGCGGCGCGATAACCGGATTGCTGACTGCCTATTCGGCGGCTGTGCTGAAAAGCTGGATGCGTGCTCGCTTTATCGGCGGGTTGCTGGTCGGGCT
>JANMPK010000077.1:0-3346 GCA_031369825.1 Sphingomonadales bacterium | reverse complement strand
GACTGAAGGGATGTCGGCAATCTTGGACTGGGCCGACGCCGCGTTAAATGAACCCGATATCCGCTGCCTCATCGACCCGCAGAATACGGCTTCGCATAATGTCGCCGCCAAATTGGGGTTTGCAAAGATTGCCGAAACGCGTGACGCGATTGGAGATGTGTTCGTCTATAGCCGCATAACGGCATAACGATAAGCTGTGCATAACGGCGCTGCTTGGGTTGCCCGTGCGGAATTCAGCGGCTAATCGCCTTATATGTCTACCGCCATCCGCATAGCGCCTTCCATATTATCTGCCGATTTTGCCCGGCTAGGTGAAGAGGTGCGTGCGATTGACGCTGCTGGTTGTGACTGGATTCACGTCGATGTGATGGACGGTCATTTTGTGCCGAATATCACTATCGGTCCGGCAGTCGTAAAGGCGCTGCGTCCGCACAGTGCCAAGCCGTTCGACGTCCATCTGATGATTTCGCCGGTCGATCAATATGTGAAGGATTTTGCCGACGCAGGTGCCGACATTATCTCTTTCCATCCCGAGGCTGGGCCGCACCCTCACCGCACGGTGCAGCTCATCAAGTCGCTGGGCAAACAGGCAGGCATCGTGCTCAATCCGGCAACACCTGCCAAGATGCTTGATTATCTGATCGAAGATATCGACCTCGTGCTGGTGATGAGCGTCAATCCCGGCTTCGGCGGGCAGAGCTTTATTTCAAGCCAATTGCGCAAAATCGAAGCCATCCGCAAAATGATCGAGAAGACCGGCAAGGACATAAGGCTTGAGGTTGATGGTGGGATCACAGTTGAAACCGCGCCACTTGCGATCTCGGCGGGGGCCGGCGTTTTGGTTGCTGGCAGTGCAACCTTCAAAGGTGGTCCGGAGGCTTATGCAGCCAATATCCGAGCGCTGAGGGGTGAATGACCGGCGGCGCTGAAGGCGATGATGACAACCGGCAGGCGGCATTGATCGTCAGGCCAAAAGGTGCGGGTCAGAATTTACTCGAACGGCTGTCCCTCCAATTTTACAAGTTAACATGGCGCACACCGCTGCACAGCGGAAGGCTCAAGGGCAAGGTGCCGTTGCGGTTGCTTGCGGTGCCGGAAGATCCGCTGGCGGGCAATGTCGCGCGCGGGCAGTCGCTGCGTATCGGCAAATTCCACTATCAGGGGTTTGAACAGGCGATTGAGGGCCTTGATTACGCGCATCTGGCGCTGCCCCCGGCGATGACTGATTATATTCACCGGTTCGATTGGCTGCGCGATCTGGGGGCAGCCACCAACCGCGCAGACGGCGCACCGGTTGCAGCAGCGATTGCCGACAGCTGGCTGGTTGCCAACGGCATGAAGACGCGCGAGCCTGCGTGGCGGGTGGACAATACAGCATGGCGGCTGATGAATATGGCGGCCGCTTCGCCGTTCCTTTTGACCAGCACCGATCCGATTTACCGTAGCCGTGTTATCAATCATTTCGCGCGTGCAGCGCGGCATCTCGACGGGGCGGCTCCGCGCGCCTCCAGCCATTTTGCCAAGACCTTGGGCTGGGCGGGTGTCGTCGCGGCTTCGTTATTGCTGCCAGAGGGCAAGGCGCGGCGTGCGGTGGGTGAAAGCGGTTTGGCCGAAAGCCTGAACCAGACGGTGTTTGCCGATGGCGGCGTAGTATCGCGGTCGCCGGTGCAGTTGATGGAACTGATCGGGCTGTTGAGCCTTCTCAAGCAATGCTATCTGGCACGCGACGAAATGCTGCCGGAATTTCTGGTTGATGCGCTCGGCCGTGCGGTACCGGCATTGCTTGGCCTGACCCATGCCGATGGCGGCTTGGGCGCATGGCAAGGCTCGGCGCATGTTGGAGCAGAACGGATTGAAGCGCTGGTTGCGGCCAGCGGCGTTCGGGCGCGGCCACAACGGCAGGCGCTTGATTGGGGGTATCAGCGTGTCTCGGCGGGCAATTCGGTGTTGCTTCTCGACGCCGGACCGCCGCCACTGGCCCGGCAATCGGCTTCGGGATGCGCCTCGACTCTGGCGTTCGAATTGTCGCACGGCAAGCAGCGTATCATAGTCAATTGCGGCGGCGCGGCCTTGGTCGGCGCGATGATCCCTGCGGCGCTAGCACGAGGTCTGCGGACCACGGCGGCGCACTCTACCCTGTGCATCGACGACAAGAATTCGACGGCGATTCTGGCAGGCGGGCAATTGGGCAAGGGGGTTGCCGAAGTTGGCCTCGACCGGCGCGATGTCGAAAATGCGACGCGGATAGAGGGCAGTCATGACGGCTATGCGCGGGCCTATGGTTACACTCATGCACGGCTTTTGATATTGCGCTCCGACGGCATGGAGTTGCGCGGCGAGGACACGTTGCTGCCGCAGGGCAGGCCAAAGGACGGGGTGCCGGTGCATGTCCGCTTTCACCTTGGGCCAGAGATCGAAATCATGCCGACCGACAAACCGCAAACCGCGTTGCTCCGTATGAACGACGGCAGCAACTGGGCCTTCGCAGCGACCGGCGGCGCGATGTCTACCGACGATAGTCTATGGGTTGACGAGGAAGGCCGCCCGCATCCCACCCGCCAGCTTGTGATTGCCGCTGATGCTGGTAAGGGCGGCCTCACGGTCGGTTGGCAGCTTCGCTTTTTGGGATAATAATATGAGTGATGTAGTAATTAAGCGCGCCCTTTTGTCGGTGTCGGACAAGGCGGGGCTGGTCGAGCTTGGCCATGCTTTGGCAGCGCGTCATGTCGAATTGGTATCCACGGGCGGCACCGCCAAGACGCTGCGCGAAGCCGGGTTGCAAGTGAAGGACGTCAGCGAACTGACCGGCTTTCCCGAGATGATGGACGGGCGTGTCAAGACGCTGCACCCGACGGTTCACGGCGGCCTGCTGGCGGTGCGTGACAATGCCGAGCATATTGCTTCGATGAAGGAACATGGGATTGGCGCAATCGACTTGGTGGTGGTCAACCTTTATCCATTTGCTGCGACGGTTGCCAAAGGCGCGAGCCGCGACGAGATTATCGAGAATATCGACATCGGCGGCCCGTCGATGGTGCGCAGCGCGGCTAAGAATCACGACGCCGTAGTGATTGTTACAGACCCCTCGGACTATGATTCACTGGTTGCCGAGATGGAAGAACGCGACGGCGCGACCAATCTTGGTTTCCGCCGTTCGATGGCGGCAAAGGCCTATGCCGCTACTGCAGAATATGACTCGATGATCGCCAGCTGGTTTGCCTTTGCCGACCAGCAGCAGATGTTCCCGGCAAGCCTTACGGTGCCGATCAAACTTGGCCAGTCCCTTCGCTACGGAGAAAACCCGCACCAGCAAGCGGCACTTTATCTGCCTGCCTTTGCGCCCGGC
>JANMPK010000073.1:0-3564 GCA_031369825.1 Sphingomonadales bacterium | reverse complement strand
CGCCGTCATTCAGCGGGTCGGTGGTCTGCGTCCAAAGCCCGGGAGGCGGGTCGTAATCGGCAAAAGTGACGTCGGTGCCAACGTCGCCGGGGCCATTGACATCGGCAGCCGTCAGGACTTCCCGGATGGTATAGCTGGTGTTGGACAAAAGGCTGTCGAAACGGAACGCGCCATTCGCATCGGTCAGCGCCGACTGTTCGCCGACGTCGAGCTTGTTGTTGCCATTCTGGTCGATGTAAACGGTGAAACCTGCCAAACCGGATTCATTATCAGCGATGGTTGCCAGATTATTGTCGGCACCGTCAGCATCACGCACGCCGTCTCCGTTGCGGTCGTTGAATTTAGTCCCAATAATATGAGCGGCGTTGACAACATTCCATTCGGCAAAGCCTGCATCATCCGCAGGAGTTGGGCCGAATTGCGAGAAAAGTGTGACGAAGTCGGTCGAACTCACGCCGAAAAATGTGCTGATAGGGAAGTAGAAGATATAATCTTCCTTGCCCTGCCCAGCACCGTCATCCGACAAGATCAACCTGTTGGATTCGTCGCTGGCATCAAGGTTAAAGCGCAAGGTGAAGCCGTCGGCGGCGCTAAATGCCAGAGCATCGCCATTGTCAAACCGGTATTGCGACAGCGTTGCCGACGAACTCGATGTAAAAATCTGGAGTTCGTCGAGCGAGACCTGCTTGTTGATGTTCTCGTTGATATCGAGGTTGATCTGGTAATAGCCCTCTGCCGTACCATTACCGTCGAGATCGAGATAGATGATCGGAATGTCGCCAAGGCGAAGCGCGTCGGTATTCGGGTCCGAGATATCCAACCCGGCATCATCGTGCGCTTTGACAATTTTGTCATCGGTGTTGAAGCCGAGCAGCGTCGAATCGCCATTCATGTTAAGAAAGGGGTTGAACAGACCGGTACCTGTCGCGCCAATTGCGGATGACTCAAATGTGTTCAAATGCTTGAGGTAAAAGCTCTGCACCCCGGCAAAATCACTAGGGTCGAAAAATCCAGTATCGGCGGCGGTGAGGTTGTCGCCCTCTGGGTCCGGATTGGCGTTCGTGCCGTCATTGTCTTTTGCCGTGACATCAAAATTAGCCATAGTCCTCACTCCTGCGATACGGGTCGCACAGCTGCTCGTTTTTACTGGAGTCAGTCGCGCCATATATTGGCAAATGCCAAAAATGCTTTTCGCCCGGCTAAGTTGATGTCTGCCGAGTCGTTTTACGACCAAAGGAAAATATACGCTCGGTGTGGAGAATTGAAAATATGGCTAACGATGTATTAACTTTAGATAGAAGCTTGAAAATCAAATGGTTGGTTTGGCTTGTAATTCCAAAATCCGGATATTCAGGTCTATATAGAAGGATCGGTGGGGCCGACAAAAGCCATTAGCTCTTTGTTTGGCTCCATTGCCTGACGAATATTCGGGGTTTCATGGTGTCGGGCAAATGCACAAACCGACTATTTCTGCGCTATTGTCCTGATAATATTAAAACTGATAATGGTGGCGCAGGGCAAAACATTTCGCTAGCGGAGTGCAAGCTTAAATTCTGGATATGTCCATGCGAAACCAATTCTATCTTATTTTCCTATCCGCCATGCTGGCTTCATGTGGCAGCTCTACGCTTGGTGGTGCCGGTTCCGCATCAGATGTAACGGTGGTCTCCGAAGGTGGGTTGCCCGAACCACTGCGTGTTGATCTTTTTGAGCAAAATCGCCCATATCTGATCGGCCCTTTTGATAAGCTTATCATTGATGTGTTTGGCATCGAAGAGCTAAGCAAAAAAGAGGTGCAAACCGATGCCGGTGGACGCATTTCGTTTCCGCTTGCCGGTATCCTTGAAGCCGCAGGTAAGACACCGGGCGAACTGGAAACTGAGTTGGAGCAAAGATTACGGGGACAATATGTCCGCGATCCTCAGGTTACAGTGAACCTAAAAGAAACAGTCAGCCAGGTGATTACTGTCGATGGCCAAGTAAAGGAACCAGGGCTTTACCCGGTTATTGGCAAAATGACGCTCATGCGCGCTGTAGCAACCGCAAAAGGTACGGCCGAATTTGCAAAGCTTGATGATGTTGTCATTTTCCGAACCGTCAATGGCCAAAAACTGGCTGCGCTTTACAATTTAAAGGCAATTAGGCGTGGTTACTATAACGACCCCGAGGTGTTTGCTAACGATGTTGTGGTGGTTGGGGATTCGCAAGCGCGCAGACTGTTCAAAGATGCTTTGCAACTGGTCCCTCTGTTGACCACACCTCTTATAGTGGCACTACAACAAAAAAATTGATTTATTAATATAATTTAGGCACTTTTGACATGTTTAGCGGCATTCAGGCATGTAACCTATCATTCAAAACAGCGGAACTTTCTATAGATTAGCGATATAAATCAAATATTTGTATTGATGAATGCACTCTTGCATATCGTTAACCCATTTTTTACGTTGTTGTTTGCCAGAATATGCTATTAATCAGCCTTGGTTGGGGTGGCCAAACACTGATTTATCGGGGGCTTTATGGCATTCCACTCACGCGTCATCGACGACGCCGTAATATTATCTGCGCTCGCGTTACAAGAAAGAGCGCTTGGCATTCCAGTAACGGGGCGAAACTTTCGTGAAATTTCCGTCCGGCATGATCAGCAGGACAAAATCTTCTGGTGTTTTATGAACCAGACCGGTCGGCCGAGCTATACTTACAGTCTGGGTGCTGAGATCCAGCAAGTGCAGGATTGGATCGGTAATAATTATGCGATGCCTGCCAATGGCGGGCCTGACGATTTACGCTATTTTGTCTGTGGATCGAAAACCCCCGGAATCTATAATTTAGGCGGAGACTTGAGGCATTTTGCGGAATGTATCCAAACCCGTGATTTGGCCGCCATGCGAAAATATGCCGAAACATGTGTACGTATGCAGCATGCAAATTCCAATGGATTTGGCGCACCAATAATCACCATGGCCTTGGTTCAGGGCGACGCGCTTGGCGGTGGCTTCGAACATGCGTTGGCGTTTGACATCTTGGTTGCAGAACGTAGCGCAAGGCTTGGTTTGCCCGAGATTATCTTCAATCTGTTTCCAGGTATGGGTGCCTATAGTTTTCTGGTGCGTCGTGTCGGTAGGAAGATAGCCGAAAACTTCATTTTGGAAGGCAAAATTCATACCGCAGAGGAATTATACGATCTCGGGATCGTCGATATTCTGGTTGAAGACGGCGAAGGGGAGGCCGCAATTGTTGATTATTGCCAGCGAAATCAGAAACGTTTTGCCGCCGAGCGCGCCGTTTATCTCGCCCGCCGAGTTGCTACGCCAGTCGAGCTTGAAGAACTCTTACGCATAACAAATATCTGGGCTGAAACCGCAATGACTTTAACCGATGCGGATGTAAGGAAAATGGAGCGCTTGGCTGATGCACAAGAACGCCGAATTCAGCGCAGTTTACGAGCCGTAGCTACTGTTGATTGATGGCTAAATTGTGATTGCTGATTATTGTCGGAGATTTCAAGGCTCGTGTTGCACGGTCCAATTCCATCTCTATTTTTTCTAAATAGGCATGCCGATG
>JANMPK010000024.1:0-2511 GCA_031369825.1 Sphingomonadales bacterium | reverse complement strand
TACTGATTAAAAGTCAGTTGCTCTACCGACTGAGCTAAGGGCCCCCGACAGGCGCTGCAATGGTGCAGTGCAATGCGAGAGCGCTCCCCCTAATGGCGCTATCTTGAAGCGTCAAGCGGCTTTGGGCGGGTAAAGCGCGATTGTAGCTGGCGGACAGTCAAACCGGTCACCGGATCACGCCAATCAGGCGCAATCATTGCCGCTGGTCCCAAAACAAAGCCGCGTGTGCGCATGGCGGGATGGGGGATCGAAAGGGCAGGGCGGTCCTCTGCCCAGATGCCGCCCGACCACAATATAATGTCAAGATCGAGCACCCGCGCGCGCCAGCGCTGCCCGCGGCGCTCGCGGCCGAAATGCGCTTCGATTTCGTGAAGCCGGGCGAGCAGGGTGGGCGGATCTAGTGGGCTTGCAACGACAGCTGCGGCATTAGCATAGGTGCGTTGAGAGGGACCAACAGGTGCGCTGCTAGTCACCGTTGAATGGGCGAACACGTCGATGTCGGGCATTTCGAGCGCGGTAATTGCTCCTGCCAATATCCGCACGGGTGAACCGAGCAAACCGTGCCGCTGGTTGGAACCCAGCGCAATGAGATAAAGATCGGTCAGTTAGCTGTCCTCAGCCAGTCGTCCATATAGTTCGGGCCTGCGGTCGCGGAAGAAGCCCATGCTGGCGCGGTGGGCGCGGGCCTGGTCTAGGTCGAAGGTAGCGACTATCAAGCCGCTCTCTCTATCATCCAAATCGAGCACAACGTCGCCCCATTCGTTTGCTATGAAGCTGGTGCCATAGAATTTTTGCGGGGCTCCACCATGATCGTCTTCGCTACCCACACGGTTGGCGGCAATGACCGGCATGCAGTTGCTGACCGCGTGCCCCACCATAGCGCGTCGCCACATATGGCGGGTGTCGAGCGTGTCGTCCTGCGGTTCTTGGCCAATGGCTGTCGGGTAAAACAGCATCTCTGCGCCCATCAATGCCATTGCCCGCGCGCATTCGGGATACCATTGGTCCCAGCAAATGCCGACACCGATCTGCGCCCCGAACACATCCCATATTTTGAAACCGGTATTGCCGGGGCGGAAATAATATTTCTCCTGATAGCCAGGGCCATCAGGGATATGACTCTTGCGATACGTGCCCAAGATTTCGCCGCCTGCATCAATCATCGCCATAGTGTTGTAGAAATGGGAGCCTTCGCGTTCGAAGAAGCTTGTTGGGATAGCAACGCCAAGCTGCTTGGCGAGCTTTGCCATCGCACGCACCGACGGATGCTCCAGTGTTGGTCGGGCAAGAGCAAAATGGGCCTCTTGCTGCGTTTTGCAGAAATAAGGCCCGGAGAAGAGTTCCGGCGGCTGAATGATCTGCGCACCCTGTGCCGCCGCCTGCGCGACCAAGTCGGCAACGGCATCAATATTTTCGGCTTCGCTGTCACCCAAAGGCAATTGAAGCGCTGCGACGGATATATTGCGGGTCATGGAGCTGCTATAGCCGCACACCGAAACGCGCGGCAATGCCGATTGTGGCAAGGTAGAGCAGGAATGTCATCACAACCCCCGCACCAAGCGCCAACCAGAAGCTATATCCGCTGCGCAACATCCACGGGATGATCAAAAACATCGGCAGGCTCGGCAGAACAAACCAGAACGTCGCTTCAGCATGGTTTGCAAGCAGCACAGTATTGCCGGTGTCGCGCCACAGCCAGATCATGCCGAGAATAGAAATCAGCGGCAGCGATGCCACCAATGACGCCAGTGCCGGAGCTTTTCGTCCGATCAAAGCGATCAGCGCGATGATAAGACCCGACAGCAGGGCGCGGGTGATGAACGCTGCAGTCAATGGTTCACTTGCGCCCGAGTGCAAAATCGACTGAGACCGCGACTTCGTTGATGTCGGTGCCAATGCGGATAGGAGGTGCGGAAACCGACGTTGCAGAGGCCTGCTCTGCCATTGCCGCATCTCCATAATATGGCTGCGGTCCTGCGCTTTGTCCGCCGTCGCGTATGGCCAGCACACGCTCAACCCGCATGTTTGCCGCCGCCGCATAAGCATCAGCGCGCGCTCGTGCTGCTTTATAGGCGTTGCCATAAGCTGACAGCTTGCCCTTTTCAGGGTCGGATTGTGACAATGTCGGTCCGCTGAGAATATTCGCTCCGGCTCCGGTCGCGGCACCAATGGCAGCGCTTGCCTGATCAACCTTGCGCACACGCACGCTGACTTGGTTGGTCGCCTGATATTGCCCGCGTTTGGGACCATAGTCGATGCGGTTGATGCTGACTGACTGGGTCTGGATATCCTTTTCGGAGACACCTTGCTTTTCCAGCGCCGCAACGAGCTTGTCCATCCGCTCCTGATTGGCCGAAGAAGCCGCCGGACCAGTGGCACCGAAGGTTTCGATACCGACGCTGAATGTCGCCATATCAGGCCTGGTTTCTGACCGGCCGGTGGCACTGACGCTGAGGAGGGTTTCATCATGGTCAACGCCGCGTGGATCAGGCTTGCCGCCACCGCGAGCGC
>JANMPK010000022.1:0-1546 GCA_031369825.1 Sphingomonadales bacterium | reverse complement strand
CGCCCGACTGGAATGTGCAGCGGCTGGTGTGAAGCCCGCCAGCAGGAGTTGCCGACCGTGACGTATACCCGCCGCCGTCCGTGGACCAATTTCATCAAGGCACTTGCCTCATGAAGTTTCTCGACGAAGCAAAAATCTATGTGAAGTCTGGCGATGGCGGCAACGGCTGCATCGGCTTCCGGCGTGAGAAGTTCATTGAGTTCGGCGGGCCAAACGGCGGCGATGGCGGCCGCGGCGGCGACGTCTTGATCGAGTGCGTGGAAAATCTCAACACCCTCATCGACTACCGTTACCAGCAGCATTTCAAAGCCAAGAACGGCGAAGGCGGCATGGGGCAGAACCGCACCGGCGCCAACGGCGACGACAGCATCGTCAAAGTGCCACCGGGCACGCAGGTGTTTGCCGAAGACGGCGAAACGCTTCTGGGCGACCTCACCGATCCGGGCCAACGGCTACTGATTGCCAAGGGCGGCAATGGCGGCTTTGGCAACGCGCACTTT
Source organism: Sphingomonadales bacterium (assembly GCA_031369825.1). Taxonomy (GTDB): domain Bacteria; phylum Pseudomonadota; class Alphaproteobacteria; order Sphingomonadales; family Sphingomonadaceae; genus Sphingorhabdus_B. The sequence goes on along the minus strand of JANMPK010000022.1, from coordinate 1,046 downwards.
AAATCCGCGACCAACCAAGCGCCGACGCACGCCAACCCCGGCCTGCCAGGCCCTGAGCTGACGATCTGGTTACGTTTGAAACTGATCGCGGACGCTGGCCTCGTCGGTCTGCCCAACGCTGGCAAGTCGACGTTTCTGGCGACCGTCTCGGCGGCAAAACCAAAGATCGCCGATTACCCGTTCACGACGCTCCATCCCAACCTCGGTGTGGTGCGCGCCGGTGATAAGGATTTCGTGCTCGCCGATATTCCAGGCCTGATTGCTGGTGCTGCCGACGGTGTTGGCATTGGCGACCGCTTTCTCGGCCACATCGAACGGTGCCAAATCCTGATCCATCTGATCGACGCAACGCAGGACGATCCGGTACTGGCGTGGCACACGGTCTGCGACGAACTCGCCGATTATGGCGCAGGGCTTGAAGACAAGCCGCAGATTGTCGCGCTCAACAAGGGTGATTTGCTTGATCCCGAATTGATGGCAGACATCGCTGCACAATTGCAGGCGGCCGGAGCGCAGGATGTGATCGCGATTTCGGGTGCAACCGGACAGGGTGTGCCCGAAGTACTCGACCGGATACTGGCTGCATTGCCCCATAAGAGCGGCCTCGAATCGACGCGCAACACGGGGATAGCGGAAGACGGGACATGGTCGCCGATCTAAAGCCAGCCGCCTTTTCTTGCGCCTCATGCCCGTTGCTTGTGGTAAAGGTCGGGTCTTCCTTATTGGTCGAACCCGGCGGTGGTGTGCGACGTGGGTGGCTCAAAACATTGGTCGCCGATATCAGCGCGCGGCATCAGGCAGGCCAGCGGATTATCGTGGTGACATCAGGCGCGATTGCGCTGGGCGCGCGGCGGATGGGTTTTGACAAAGGTGGTAGGGCAAGTCTGGCCGATGCACAGGCGGCGGCGTCTGTTGGCCAGATCATTCTCTCTGGTATCTGGGCCGAGCTGTTGGGTGGGCAGGGACTGGCGGCGGCGCAGATGCTGGTGACGCTCGATGATCTGGAGGACCGGCGGCGCTATTTGAATATTGCGGCAACGCTGGAC
>JANMPK010000009.1:0-2991 GCA_031369825.1 Sphingomonadales bacterium | reverse complement strand
GGTTTTCGGGCGAATAGTTGATGTGGCCGGTGTCTACCTCTTTTTCGATCCCGCCGATGCGGTGGAGCAAACCCGGTGTGCCGGGCTTCACCCAAGGCCGTTTTAGCTTGTGGTCACGCGCATAGGGTTTGAACCCGCCTTCGGGCGCAGTTTCTAGAAACTCAACCGGGAACGGCTTATACGTCGTTAGGTCGGGCACCTTCCACGGTTCCGCCGCGTTGGCGATATAGCCGTCGGTCAGGATCATCACTGGCGTCATATATTGCGTCGCAATCCTCACCGCCTCAATCGCGCAATCGAACGCATCGACCGGTGATCGTGCGGCAATAACCGGCATTGGCGCGTCACCATTGCGGCCATAGACGGCTTGATAAAGGTCCGACTGTTCGGTCTTGGTTGGCAGGCCGGTTGATGGCCCACCGCGCTGAGAATTGACGATAATCAGCGGCAATTCCGTCATGATCGCAAGGCCCATTGCCTCGCCTTTTAACGCGATGCCGGGGCCAGACGAGCTGGTGACGCCCAACTGCCCCGCATAGCTCGCCCCGATGGCGGAACAGATCGCGGCAATTTCATCCTCGGCCTGAAATGTGGTGATGCCATATTCCTTGAGGCGCGACAGATGATGGAGGATCGCAGAAGCTGGCGTAATCGGATAGCCGCCGAAGAATATCTTGAGACCGGCAAGTTGCGCGCCTGCAACGAGGCCAAACGAAATCGACTCCGCGCCGGTCACCGTCCGGTAAACGCCCGGAGCAACAGGAGCCGCCTCGATATGCCATTGCTTCAACGGGCCCGATAGCTCGGCGGTTTCGCCATAAGCATGGCCCGCGTTCAGCGCAGCAATGTTGGCGTCGGCGAGCACTTGGTTCTTGGCAAATTTGGCATTCAACCAGTCAATAATCGGCTGCCGGTCGCGGTCGAACATCCACAGCGACAGCCCGAGCGTCCACATATTCTTGCAGCGCAACGCGTCCTTGTTGCCCATGCCAAACGGCTTAACCGCCTCCAGCGTCAGCGCGCTGATGTCGAAAGCCAGCACCTGCCATTTGGCAAGGCTGCCATCCTCGAACGGGTTGGCGGTATATTTCGCCTTGTCGAGGTTACGCTGGTTGAACTCGCCGGTGTCGGCAATGATCAGACCGCCTTCGCGCAGCGCATCGACATTGGTTTTCAGCGCCGCAGGGTTCATCGCCACCAGCACATCGGGTTGGTCGCCAGCAGTATCAATCGCCGACGAACCAAAGTTGATCTGAAACGCCGACACCCCGAACAACGTGCCAAGCGGCGCACGGATTTCAGCAGGAAAATCAGGGAACGTCGCAAAGTCATTACCCGCCAGCGCCGCTGATAGGGTGAACTGCCCGCCAGTCAACTGCATGCCGTCGCCGCTGTCGCCAGCAAAACGTACGACAACCGCGTCGCTTACTACCGGCGTGCGCGTGCCAGTTGGTTCTTCTTTAAATGCGGTCGCCATGTGTTCCAGCCCGTGATTATTTTGTAACGTTGTTGCAATATTGCCTAAGCCGTTTCGGCAAGCACTGCAATTTAGAAAATCTATGTGTGGATATGCTGGACCTCTATGTGATGCCGCCTTATCAACCGGCGAAACAGGAGAATGCAATGAACGACACCGCCCCTTATGTCCGCCCCGATGTGGCAATGTTCCTGCAATTTCTGAATGCGGTGCCTGGACCGAGATTTTATGAGGTCGACGCCGATGAAGCGCGGGCCATGACTGCCGCGATGCGCGATGTTGCAGACGCCCCCGTGGGTGAACTGGCCGTTATCCGCGATCTTGCCATTCCTGGCCCTGAGGGAACTATCCCTGCGCGCGTCTACGATAAACGCGAAAGCAGGGGCGCTGGTCCGGTCATGGTATTTTACCACGGCGGCGGTTTTGTCATTGGCAGCTTGTACACTTACGAACCATATTGCGCCGAAATTGCGCGGCTGCTGGACTTACCGGTCATATCCATTGATTACCGCCTGTCGCCCGAACATCCTTTCCCTGCCCCTGCCGAAGATTGCGAGGCCGCGACACGCTGGATTGCCTCCAACCCGGGCGAGCTTGGTTTGGAGGTCACCGGCATCATTACCTCCGGCGACAGCGCAGGCGGCAACCTGACGATTGTTACCACTATGGCGCTGCGTGATAAGCCAGCCGACGTGCCGGTGATCTTGCAGCATCCCATCTATCCGGTGGTAACACTCGACACCGACTGGCCAAGCATGCGCGAATTTGCCGAAGGCCACTTGCTGACCGCCTCGGCAATAGAGTATTTCAGCGACTGGCATGCCGCGATGCCCGGCGACTATCGTTCGGAGCCACTTAACTTCGATCAAACCGGAATGCCGCCAAGCCTTGTGACCACCGCCAGCCTCGATCCGTTGCGAGACCAAGGACTAGCCTATGTCGAACGGCTGAAGGAGGATGGCGTACGCGTCGAACACCGGAGCGCCGACGGCAATATCCACGGCCACATCAATGTTCGCAAGGGCATTCCCTCAACGCAAGCCGATATCGAGGGCAATGTGGCAGCGCTAAAGGCAATGCTCGCGGAAATATTGGCCGACGCATGAGCAAAAAAGCTGCCGACCTCCCCTACCGCCCTTGCGCGGGTATAATGCTGGCAAATATGGACGGACGGGTCTTCGTCGGTCAAAGGCTCGACAATCCGGGCAGTGACGCATGGCAAATGCCACAGGGCGGGATTGATGAAGGCGAGGACCCGCGTGAAGCGGCGTTGCGCGAACTGGTCGAGGAAACTGGCGTTTCTGCCAAACTCGTTGATGTCATCGCGCAAAGTGCAGAAGAACATTATTACGATTTGCCGCCCGAAATGATGGGCAAAATATGGGGCGGCAAATATCGCGGCCAGCGGCAGTGGTGGTTCCTGATGCGCTTCAAGGGGCAAGATAGCGATATCGATATTGCCACCAAACACGCCGAGTTTTCGAAATGGCAGTGGGTGACGCCAAACCGCCTGC
>JANMPK010000447.1:0-3998 GCA_031369825.1 Sphingomonadales bacterium | reverse complement strand
ATCCCCAAAATGGCGGTAAAAGCAGGGTTGCTGAACGGGACAGAAGTGCAGGCACGTCCTTTGAATGCCGAACATGCCAGCCGTGAAATCGCGCTTGTCTGGCGCACAAACAGCCCGCGCCGCGAGGAGTTCGAGTTGCTGGCGACGGCGCTAAGGGCGCTCAATCGGGATTAGCCCATTTCCCAGCTCGTAAGTCATCGCTGGCTTTCGCTTCGACCCAAAGGGCTGAACCGTCAATGCGATGTTCTTTCTTCCAGAAAGGCGCGTCGGTTTTCAATCGGTCGATGAGATAAGCGCAGGCTTCCAAAGCTTCGGCGCGGTGGCTGGCGGCGGTGCCAACCAAGACAATCGCCTCGCCGATAGCAACAACGCCGACGCGGTGGATTAGTATACAGCCGAGCAGCGACCAGCGCGTGACGGCTTCCTTCACCAGCGCATCGAGGCTGGCCTTGGTCATTGCCGGATAATGTTCGAGTTCAATCGCGGTCACGCCGCCATCATCGCGTGCTATGCCGGTGAAGCTGGCGACCGCGCCACCGCGCAACAACGCCAACCGAGCCAAAGCCGCTGCGCCGTCAAATGCGGTATCGGTAAGCTCGACGCGGATCATCCCCCGGTCACGGGCGGGAATATCGCCAGTTCAGTCGCGCCTTCAAGCGCCGTGCCTTCCCTCACCATTTGCTGGTCGAGCGCGAAACGCAGCTTGTCACGATCCGCAAATGCAGCGGCATAATTGGCATTCTCGCCTACCAACCAATCTAGGCAGTCGGCTACGGTCAGGACAGTTTCGGGAAGTGCACGATCTTCACCGCCAACACCGATTGCCTCACGCACCCTTGCAAAATAGACCAAGCGCATTTCGCTCAGTCCATATGCTTCAGGCCGACACGCAGATAATCCCAGCCGGTCAGCATGGTAAGCGCCGCCGCAATCCACAAAAGAGCCAGCGCCGCTTGTTTTAGCAAAAGCCAGTCGGGCCATACGCCTGCCAAGATAATCCCGCCGAGCGAAACAAGCTGAAATGTCGTCTTCCATTTGGCCAGCGCAGACACCGGCACCGAAATCTGTAAGCCCGCCAAAAATTCGCGCAGACCCGAAACAATCATTTCGCGCAGCAAGATAATCAGTGCCGCGATCACATGCCAGCCATCAACATCGCGGGTGAAAACCAGCATCAATATGACGGCAGCGACCATGATCTTGTCGGCAATCGGATCAAGGAAAATACCAAGTTTCGAGACAGTTCCCTGCGCCCGCGCAAGATAGCCGTCGAAATAATCGGTAATCCCCATCAAGCAATACAACACAAAAGCCAGCGCATAATCGACAGGCAATGGCTGAATGCCAAGCGGCTTGGCACCCGGCCAGAGCAAGAACACAAGGATCGGCACTGCAAGGATGCGCGACAGCGTCAAAACGTTGGGAAGGCTTAGCATCAGCATTCGATAGCGGCATCGCGCAGTAAAATCACGCAGCTATTTCGCGGCCACACCGAAAAGCGCTTTGCCCTGTCCGACAGGGCAGCTAAGGCTGGTAAAACGGCGGAGAGGGTTTCAAAAATCATGGCAACATCATTGTCGTTGCTGAACAAGCGGCGCTTCCTGCCGCTGTTCGTCACCCAGTTGCTTGGCGCCTTCAACGACAATCTGTTCAAGAACGCGATGGTGCTGTTCGTCGTCTACGGTATTTATAATGACGAGGCGACCGAGACATTGTTCAGTGCGGTCGCAACCGCCGTTTTCATCTTGCCGTTTTTTCTGCTTTCCGCGCTCGCCGGGCAACTGGCCGACACCCGAGACAAGGCAAAGATCATTCGCATCGTCAAATTCTGCGAGATATTAATCATGCTGGTCGGCGCTGTTGGCTTGGCGCTGGCTTGGCTCGGTTACGGCATTACATTAATCGCTATCCCGCTGATGATGCTCGCGTTGTTCGCAATGGGGGTGCACTCGACATTCTTCGGTCCGATTAAATATGCGATTTTGCCACAGCATTTGCACGAAGGCGAAGTGCTGGGCGGCACCGGGCTGGTCGAGGCTGGCACTTATATCGCCATTCTTTTGGGAACGATTTTGGCGGGCATCATTCCGGTCGAATGGGCCGCTATCGGGGTCGTTATAACCGCACTGATTGGCTATATCTCAAGTCGCCAAGTGCCCCCCGCCCCGCCCGAACATTTTGAAACCGGCATCGATTGGCATATCATCCGTTCATCGGTAGCGTTGGTCAGTGCAACCATGCACATCAAAACGCTGTTTCTGGCAATATTGTCGATCAGCTTTTTCTGGACGATCGGGGCGGTGCTGTTCATCCAGTTCCCGCCACTCGCAAAAAATATCCTGGGTGCCGACAAGGAAGTTGCCAGCCTTTTTCTGGCAGTGTTCTCGATTGGCATCGCCATCGGTTCAGTGGCTATCAACCGCTTACTCAAAGGCCAGGTGTCAGCGCGCTATGCCCCAGCCAGCGTCATTGTGATGGGATTGTTTGTCGTCGCATTCCATGTCGTGTGCCGGACCTGGGTGCTCGATAGCACTGGCGATCTATACAATATCGGCGAATTTGTGCGGCATCCCGGCGCGGTGCCTTTGTTGCTGTCGCTGTTGGGCATTGCTGTTGCTGGTGGTATGTTCGTCGTGCCGCTCTACGCGTTCCTTACAACCACCGTGCCAAAGGACCAGACCGCGCGCACTGTGGCCGCCAACAATATCGTAAACTCGGGCGCAATGGTGATCGGTTCGCTAATCGCGCTTGGCCTTAGCTTTGCAGGCGTCGGCGTTATCAACCAGCTTTTGCTTGGTGCGGCGATGTGTCTGATATCGGCTTGGCTAGCACAGCAGCTGCACAGGGCCTGCGATTAAGCTCAGGAAATAAAGCCGGTAATCGCCACAAAGAACGCGCCGAAGCTCAACACGAACAAATGCGTGTCTTCCTGACGCCACCAGCGGCGCGGCTTAGGTGCTACGAGAGCCATATCAAGCACAGGCGGCGGAAGCATCCGGCGGAAGGGGTGCCCTGCGGCTTCGTTGCGACAAACTAATCTTCTTTTCATCATGACCAAACGTTAACGATTTGTTAGCCATATTAGCCAGCCACAAAAATGGTTAATGCTGGCACGGTTTAGGACTGTCCCGAACTGTTACATTTGCTAGCATCAGTTAACCATATGAGGAGGCGAAATGCAGGTTAAAGGCAAAACGGCGCTGGTCACCGGCGGCACCGACGGAATTGGGCTGGAGATTGCGCGGCAGCTGAAGGCCAAAGACGCAACCGTGATTGTCTGCGGGCGACGCGAGGACCGGCTTGCGGCGGCACGCTCCGAAGGAATGGAGGCGATGGCTGCCGACCTGTCGAGTGCCGACGGTTGTGCCGCGTTTCTCAAGGCGCTCGGTGTCCGGCCGCTTGATATCCTGATAAACAATGCCGGAATGAGCGGGAATTTCGGTCCCGGGGAACCAATAGATCTGGCGTTTACCGACCGGGCGATTTTCCTGAACCTCAACGCGCCGATGCACCTGATCGGACGCTTGCTACCGGGATTGCTTGAGCGGCCAGAGGCGGCGATTGTCAATGTGACTTCGGGTCTGGCGATTGCACCGCGCGCAGGCGGGCCTGTATATTGCGCCAGCAAGGCGGGCCTGCGCAGCTTTACACAGTCACTTCGCCATAATCTGCGTAACAGCAAAGTGCGTGTTGTCGAGGCACTGCCGCCCGTGGTCGAAACCGCAATGACCGCTGCACGCCAGCAAAAAAAGATGCCCGCCACAGAATGCGCGGCGCAAATTATTGATGCGATTGAGAGCAATAAGGCCGAGGCTAATATCGGGATCGTGAAACTGTTACAGATAGTTCATTCAATCTCGCCTGCGCTGGCGCGACGGGTGATGATCAATTTCTAATCGGGAAATTTGGTGCCCGCCCAAGGACGAAGTCCACAGCAAACATGCCTAGGATATCCTTTGAGCGAAGCGAGAATGGTGCCCCAGGCCGGACTCGAACCG
>JANMPK010000417.1:0-3798 GCA_031369825.1 Sphingomonadales bacterium | reverse complement strand
GTGGTCGTGCCGAAATCATCACCTTCTCGGTCGATGGCAGCACCAGCCTTAACCCCGCGAGCTGGTTTAGCTCTTTGCGTGGTGATCGTGCAGGCACTAGCCTGCGGCCCAAGCAGGTAAACCCCGATGAATGATGTTGCTATTCCCAAAGCGCGCAAGCCAAGAACATCGCGTAAAGCAGCAGCAGCCGCCGATGAACTATTCCATGAAGAGGTTGGCCCCACAGAGCTTTATGACCCGCTGATCCGCACCGAGTTAAAAAAGGCGACCGTATGGATCGGACTTGCGGTTTTGGTTGGATTGCTGGCGTGGCTGGCACAACCGATATTGCTGATTATCGGCGGCATCGTCTTGGCATCGATGTTTGACGGCGGCGCGCGTTTGCTGGGACGGCTACTCCCTATCCCGCGAGGATTCCGGTTGACCATTGTTGTGCTCGCGGTGTTCGGGTTCATTTACTGGACGTTCGTTTTTGCAGGATCGGAACTTGCGGCCCAGGCCGCCGCATTGCAAGCCATCGTCGAAACCCAGGTTGCCCGCATAGGTGACCAGATACAGGCGGCAGGTTTTGATATATCCGCAGAAGACGTCAAAGGTTTTGGGTCACAAATATTGAATTCAGTCGGCAGGGTCACCGCCGCCGTGACATCAGTCGTTGGCACCATCACCAACATGGCGATGATGCTGGTTCTGGCGATTTTCATCGCGTCGGAGCCGCGCATGTATGAACGCGGCGTAGCCTGGATGCTGCCGCTGGCCGAGCGCAAACATTTTTACGGCACTTCGGAAAAAATTGGCAAAACGCTGCGCCGGTTGATGGCCGGACGCTTGCTCGGCATGGTGGTCGAAGGCTTTGGTACATGGAGATTGCTGTCGCTTGGCGGCGTGCCGATGGCGGCGTTGCTTGGTGTTTTAACCGGATTGCTGGCATTTTTACCCAATATCGGTGCGATTGTTTCGGGCGCACTGATTATTTTGGTCGGCTTTTCTGCTGGTGTTGACGTCGGTCTCTATGCAGTTTTCGTCTATTTTGTAGTGCAGATGGTCGATGGCTATTTGATCGTGCCGATGGTCGCCAAACGGGCGGTCGATCTGGCCCCCGCTTTGGTGTTGGGCGCACAGATATTGTTCGGCGCATTGTTCGGGATATTGGGTCTGGCACTGGCTGACCCGATCATAGCGATGATCAAGGTTGCCCTGGAACGGCAATCGGAACGCAACGAGGCGCGGCACCCCAGTCTCAAGTCCAGCTAAATGATCCTGATTTTCTGCTTCTTCATGGGCATTGCTAATTTTGCGATGCACAAAGCGGTCGCGGAATCGGGACATCCCTTTGTCGAAGATACCAAACGCTATTTCGGCAGGCATTTCGAACAATATGGCAGTTACGCAATTGAACTCGTCATGCTAACCGGCGCGATGCTGTTTGCTTATGAAGGATCGTTGATCATCGCGTTCATTTATTGGGTATATACCGGCATGAATACTCTCGCCACCTGGCTTTTGCTGTCGGGTAGAGTTTAGAAATGCCGCCTGAAACCACAAACATGCAAGGCGCCCCCGAACCGGCAATAATAAAAACACTGTCGCGGTTCCTGCCGTATTTGTGGCCAAAAGACGATCCGGCGCTCCGGGTGCGAATCGTCATTGCGTTGGGGTTAGTATTAATTTCCAAGCTGGTTCAATTTTCGATGGGTTGGCTTTATGGGCAAGCCATTGATCGGATGACGCCCGGAATGGAGTCTGGGGCAATGATCGCGATTGCTTTGGTTGCCGCCTATGCCGGGGCGCGCTTTGGCGGGGTGCTGTTTGACAATTTGCGTAACGTGGTGTTTGAACGCGTCGGACAGGATGCGACGCGGCGATTGGCCGAAAATGTATTTTCCCATCTCCACAATCTGTCGATGCGGTTCCATATGAACAGGCGGACGGGCGCGGTCACCAAGGTCATCGAACGCGGCACCAAGAGCATAGATATCATGCTCTATTTCCTGCTGTTCAACATCGCGCCGACTGTGATCGAACTGGTCGGGGTTTCGACGATTTTCTACTTCAAGTTCGGGTGGGAGCTGGTCGTGGCGACATTGCTTATGGTCGTGGTCTACATATTCTTTACCCAGCGGATTACAGACTGGCGCAACAAGCTGCGCGAGGAAATGAACGAGCTTGACACCCGCACTGTCGCGCGTTCGGTCGATAGTCTGCTCAATTATGAAACAGTTAAATATTTCAACGCCGAACGCCGCGAAACCGAAGCCTATAGCGCGGTCGTGCAGCAATGGGCAACGGCGGCGGTCAAATCGGAAAACTCGCTGGCACTGCTCAACATCGGGCAGGCGCTAATCACCAACCTGATGTTGGCAGGCGCCATGGGCTACACGATTTGGGGCTGGTCGAACGGGCAGTTCACAACCGGAGATGTGGTGTTCGTCAACACACTGCTCGCGCAGCTTTTCCGCCCGCTCGATATGCTCGGGATGGTCTACCGCACGATCCGCCAAGGGCTGACCGATATGGCGGCGATGTTCGACCTGATCGACACCGAGCGCGAGATTGTCGACAAACCGGGTGCGCAGGCAATTGCTATTAGCGGCGGTGCGCTGTCTTTCGAGAATGTGCATTTTGGCTATGACCCAGACCGCGAAATCCTGAAAGGCATCAGCTTTTATGTGCCCCCCGGCGGCACGCTGGCGGTGGTCGGGCCGTCTGGCGCAGGTAAGTCAACAATCGCCCGCTTGCTGTACCGGTTTTACGATGTCACCGGCGGTCGGATTGCCATCGACGGACAGGACCTGCGTGATGTGACGCAAAGTTCGCTGCGCGCCAGTATCGGTATCGTGCCGCAGGACACCGTGTTGTTCAACGAGGGCATTGGTTATAATGTTGGCTATGGTCTGGAAGGCGCAAGCCAGACCCAGATCGAAGAGGCAGCACGCGGGGCGTCTATCCACAATTTCATCGCGTCTTTGCCCGAAGGCTATGCAGCGCAAGTCGGCGAACGTGGGCTGAAATTGTCCGGCGGTGAAAAGCAGCGCGTGGCGATTGCGCGGACGTTGCTCAAAAACCCGCCAATCCTGATCCTCGACGAAGCGACCAGCGCGCTCGACAGCCGAACCGAAAGCGAAATTCAGGCGACATTGGACCGCGTTGCCGAACGCCGCACCACGATTATCATCGCCCATAGGCTGTCGACGATTGTCGATGCCGACGAGATTGTGGTGCTGGATGCAGGACGGATTGCTGAGCAAGGCAGGCATTCTGCGTTGCTGGCAAAAAACGGCCTCTATGCCGAAATGTGGATGCGCCAGCAGGCGGAAATTGAAGAAGAAATGGCGTGAGGCTGCTCGTATTGGCATTGCTGCTTGGTGCTTGTGCCGCCAGTCCGTGGACAGACTTTTACGGAGACGCCCGCAGCGTCACCATTCCCGCCGATGTACGTAGCTTCGTGATCGACGCCCAGGGCTGCAATCATTTTACCGGTGAAGAACCCTATGATGCCGAGCGAGGCGCGTTTCTCAAAAAGAACATCGACGAGATGTGCACCGGGATACAAGCGCGCCACCAGAAGCTTGCTGCGAAATATATTGCAAATCCGGATGCCTCTGCCCTGATTGCCGAAGCGTGGAGCGGATTCAAATAACAGCTTGCACAAGCTATTTGTTCTTAATATGTTCTTATCATTCCCGACTCATCCACAGCGGAGTCGCGCATGTTGCAAGAGCGCTCTATTCTTGAAGAACTTTCCGGCTTAGGGCCGGATGCGATGGCTTTAGCTGCTGAAACCCTTGCCCCCGCCGA
>JANMPK010000408.1:0-1868 GCA_031369825.1 Sphingomonadales bacterium | reverse complement strand
AGTTATTTCGGGGTCGCGGCACGGTTCAATGCGCCGCGCCCCAGCTTGACCCGGTGCCGATGTCGATGCCCAAAGGCACTGTGAGTTTGACCAAGGGTTCTGCGGCACCCGCCATGACAGAGCGGATGACGCCGCTTGCCGCTGCCACATCACCCTCAGGCAGTTCGAACACCAGTTCGTCGTGGACTTGAAGCAGCATCTTGACGTTCGGCAACCCCGCTTCCGCCAAAGCAGGTCCCATGCGCACCATCGCACGTTTGATGATGTCGGCGCTGGTACCCTGGATCGGCGCGTTGATTGCGGCGCGCTCGCTGCCCTGCCGTTCGGTCTGGTTGGCCGATTTGATCCGTGGGAACCAAGTTTTGCGACCAAACAGAGTTTCGCTGAACCCACGTTCTCGCACGCTTTCCAAAGTTTCCTGGATATAGGCCGAAATGCCGGGGAAGCGTTTGAAGTAAGTGTCGATCATTGCCTGTGCTTCATCGGGTGTGCTTTCGAGCCGCTTTGCTAACCCCCAGCGCGAGATACCGTAGAGGATCGAGAAGTTGATCGTCTTGGCGCGCCCGCGCGTGTCGCGGTTGACCTCGCCAAACAGCTCTTGTGCCGTCCGCGCATGGATATCTTCGCCTTGTTCGAATGCTTCGCGCAGAGGCGCGACATCGGCCATGTGCGCCGCCAGCCGCAGCTCGATCTGGCTATAATCGGCGGCGAGAATGACGTTGCCGGGTTCGGCGACGAACGCATCGCGGATTTGGCGGCCAATCTCGGTACGGATCGGGATATTTTGCAGGTTCGGATCGGTCGATGACAACCGCCCAGTCTGCGCGCCGACCAGCGAGTAGCTGGTGTGAACGCGGCCTGTCTTGACGTTGATCTGTTCCTGCAAGCTATCGGTATAAGTCGATTTCAGCTTCGCCAATTGCCGCCAGTCGAGCACCTTGCGCGCGATCTCGATGCCCTGTCCCGCCAAATCCTCCAGCACGGTGACATCGGTTGAATATTGACCGGACTTGCCCTTCTTTCCGCCCTTATGCCCCATTTTTTCAAACAGGATATTTCCAAGCTGCTGCGGACTGCCGATGGTGAACGGCTCGCCAGCGAGACCGTGGATTTCTTTCTCCAATTTCTCCATCTCGCTCGCAAATTCAGCCGACAGCCGCGACAATACGCCGCGGTCGACCTTGATGCCTGTGCATTCCATTTTCGACAGCACTGGCACCAGTGGCCGGTCAACCATCTGATACACCCGCGTCGCCTTTTCAGGCGACAGGCGCAGGCGCAGATGATGCCAAAGGCGCAAGGTAACATCGGCGTCCTCAGCGGCATATTTGGTTGCCTCAAGCACCGGCACAGCGGCAAAACTAATGGCGGACTTGCCGGTGCCGGTGACGCTTTTGTAAGAAATACACTCATGGCCCAGATGCAGCTTCGACAGCTCATCCATGCCGTGGCCGTGGTCGCCTGCGTCGAGAGCGAAGCTCATCACCATGGTATCGTCGAACGGCGTTATGGTCAGCCCGTGCTGCGCCAATACCGACATATCATATTTCAGATTCTGCCCGATTTTGAGGACGCTTTCATCCTCCAGCAATCCCTTCAACCGCGACAGTGCGTCCGCAAGCGGTATCTGCACTGGCGTTTCCGCGAGCAAGTCAGTGCCGCCATGCGCCAGCGGCACGTAACACGCTTCGCCGGGCGCAACCGCCAGCGAAAAGCCGACCAGCCGCGCGGTGACGGCTTGCAGGCTGTCGGTTTCGGTATCAAACGCCACATAGCCGACTTCGCGCGCACGGACGATCCAGCGATCCAGTGCCTCGACGTCGGTGACCATCGCATAAGTATTAGTGTCGATAGGCGACATCGGCGCC
>JANMPK010000371.1:0-5851 GCA_031369825.1 Sphingomonadales bacterium | reverse complement strand
CAACTATTTCACCAACGGCTTTGATACCACAACGTCGGGCCTTGATGTAATCGGTACATATCGGACCGACCTTGGCGATGGTAAGTTGAACATGACGCTCGCGTATAACTATAATAAGAGCGAAGTGACCGATTTCGATCCTCAAGTCATTAGTGCCACTCAACGCTCCGATGTCGCTAACTTTGCACCGCATCACCGAGTGATTTTGTCAGGCGGCCTTGAACTTGGTGATTTTGCCATCAATGCACGGCAAAATTATTATAGTTCTTGGAGTGTGCAGGCTGATTACCCAGGTCAAAGATTTGGAGCCAAGTTCACATCCGATCTTGATGTCAGCTACACCTTTATGGATCACTACACGCTGACTGTTGGTGCGAACAATCTGTTCAATACCAAGCCTGACCGGATTGCACCCACAACGTCGAATCCGATCTACGCGCTGACCAATAGCACTGCCGATGGTCAGGTTTACCCCCGCAGCGGTGGTCCTTTCGGGATCAACGGCGGGTTCTGGTATGCGCGTCTTCGCGTAAAATATTGATTATATAAACGGTGATATTGGGGGCGGGGTAACTTTGTTGCCCCGCCCTTTTTAATTTCACCTGCCAATTTAGATAAATCGGCCGGGGATCATGATTCCGGCTTTTTCTTTTGCTGATCCTAATAGAGAAAACGTAATTTCCTGTGGATGGACGGCTGGCCCCCTTGGCCTATCGACAATCCACGGCTAACGCATGACGCCAATGTCCGACATAATAACACCACCACCAGAAGACCCGTTCGATGCCATCGTGGATTCGCCGTTCGATGCCGCGTTGTCGGAACGCTATCTGATATACGCGATGTCGACGATTACTGCGCGCTCGTTGCCCGATTTGCGCGATGGTTTGAAGCCTGTGCACAGGCGGTTGTTGTGGGCGATGCGGTTGCTGAAACTGGACCCGTCGCAAGGCTATAAGAAATGCGCGCGCGTCGTTGGCGATGTCATCGGTAAATATCACCCGCACGGCGACCAGTCGGTTTATGACGCGATGGTCCGCCTCGCGCAGACATTTTCGTTACGCTATCCGCTGGTCGACGGGCAGGGGAATTTCGGCAATATCGACGGTGATAATGCGGCGGCTTACCGCTATACCGAAGCGCGGCTGACCAAGACCGCAATCGAGCTGATGAACGGGCTCGACGAAAACGCGACCGATTTCAAGCCGACCTATAATGGCGAGGATGAAGAGCCAGAGGTTATGCCCGGGCTGTTCCCTAACCTGCTGGCCAATGGCGCGAGCGGGATTGCGGTCGGGATGGCGACGTCAATCCCGTCGCATAATGCCGCCGAGATTATTGATGCAGCTATGCTGCTGATTGACGAGCCGCAGGCGACGCATGAGCAGATTATGCAGATCGTCCAAGGACCGGATTTTGCGACCGGCGGTTTGCTGGTAGATAGCCGCGAGGTCATTAGCGCGGCTTATGCCAGCGGACGCGGCGCGATGCGGGTGCGCGCGCGATTTTCAAACGGACGCAATGACGACGGCAGCTGGGAAGCGACCGGTATCGAGAAACAATCGGGCGGTACGTGGCAGCTGGTGATTTCCGAAATTCCCTATCAGGTACAAAAGGGCAAGCTGATCGAGCAGATCGCGCAGCTGATTGCCGACAAGAAGCTGCCGATCCTCGATGACGTCCGCGATGAGAGCGACGAGGCGATCCGCATCGTGCTGGTGCCAAAGAGCCGCAATGTTGACCCGGACGACCTGAAAAACGCTTTGTTCCGGATGACCGATCTGGAAACGCGCTTTTCGCTCAATATGAACGTCCTCGACGCGCACCGCACACCGCGGGTGATGGGTATCGGCACCGTGTTGCGCGAATGGCTGACGCACCAGATCGAGGTTTTGGTCCGCAAATCGCAGCACCGGCTGGAGAAGATCGACGCACGGCTGGAGCTGGTTAATGGCTATATCATTGCCTATCTCAATCTTGACCGGATTATCGAAATCATCCGCAACGAGGATGAGCCCAAGCCTTTGATGATGGCGGAATTTCAGCTGACCGACCGGCAGGCCGAGGCTATTCTCAATATGCGGTTGCGGTCTTTGCGCAGGCTCGAAGAAATGGAACTGCGCCGCGAACTCGAAACGTTGAAGGCAGAGCGCGAGGCGTTAGTGGAGCTAATAGAAAGCCCCAGGTTGCAAAAGAAGCGGCTCAAAAAAGACTTGTCCACGCTGCGTAAAATTTATGCTGAGGAAACCGAACTTGGCCGCCGACGCACCAGCCTGGAAGAAGCCGGGCAGGCGCGTGAAATCTCGCTTGAGGCGTTTATCGAGCGTGAGCCGGTAACGGTCATCATGTCGAAGCGCGGGTGGATCAAAGCAATGAAGGGCCATGCAGACCTGTCGGCACGGGCTGACTTCAAGTTCAAGGAAGGCGATGGCCCGGCTTATGCCTTCCATACGCAGACCACAGATAAAATCCTAATTGCGACTGCCAATGGCCGTTTCTACACGCTTGGTGCCGATAAACTGCCCGGTGCGCGCGGCTTTGGAGAGCCTCTGGGCTCTATGGTCGATGTCGAAGCAGGCAATGATGTCGTTGCTGTTTTGCCGGTAACGCCGAACGGTCGGATGTTGCTTGCGGCATCGACGGGTAAGGGTTTTATTGCGAAAATGGCAGATGTGGTCGCTGAAACCCGCAAAGGACGCGGCGTGGTTGGCTTGAAGCCGGGGGCAAAATTGCAGGTCGTGCGGTTGGCACCACCCGAAACGACCGACGAAGCGCTGCTTAAGGATCAATATGTTGCCGTGGTCGGCGACAACCGCAAACTGGTGGCATTCCCGCTCAACGAACTGCCCGAAATGTCAAAGGGGCAGGGTGTTACACTGCAACGTTATAAGGATGGTGGCCTTGCCGATGCCGTCTGTTTCAGGATGAGCGAAGGCCTCAGCTGGGCGATGGGTGGCGATAGCGGTCGCACCAGGACCGAGAATGATATGTCGCTATGGCGAGTAGCACGCGGAGCCGCCGGACGCCTCCCACCACAAGGATTTCCGCGCAATAATCGCTTTGATTAACGGTTCGTCGAAGAAAAATTAACCTTTTGTTCGGCATGAATTAAGTGACGATTTTTTACAATTCGCTGTCATGAACGGTGGCAATGAAAATAATAAGTCGCCATGAATTTGCCAATGCAACCCCTCTCGTCATGCGTTTTGATGGCAGCAACTCTGCGCATATCGTTGATCCAACAATAGAATTTGGCTGGCTATCATCCTTACCGATTGCTGGCGCAATATTTCGTTTAGTTGACCGCGATGTCCGGCATGTTTTTAGCAACCGGATGTTTGATGATCTGGCGCTGGGCTTTCACCGCGAATCCGGTCTTGATATGGCAACGCTTGCCGACCGCGTGATGGGCATGGTTGACACCGGACGCGAAACCCATTTCGAATGCTGGCAATCGTCCAATCCGGTGAGCCGTCGTGAACTGGAAATAAGCATTGCTAGGTTTGGCGTGGATGGCGATATGTTGTTGTTGTCGATGGTTGATCGCACTGCCGAGGCAATCAGCCGGACTAACCTGCGTCGTGAAATGCTGAGCGATAGCCTTACTGGTTTCGCCAACCGCACAGGCTTTGAAGAAGAAGTCGAAGCTGCGATTGAAGCCCTTGAAAAGTCCGGTGAGGCGTTGCGTTATGCAATCATCTTGGTCGATCTTGCCCGCTTCAGCCGGGTCAATGAATCGGTTGGCGCGATGGCGGGAGATGAACTGATTATCACCGTCGCCCGCCGCTTGAATTCGCGTATACGCAATAATGAAATTCTATGCCGTCTTGGCGGCAATGAATTTGCGCTGTTTGTCCACCTCGACGGTGCCGATGATGCGGCGCAGCGTATTGCACAGCGGATGATCGACGCTTTTGCCGAACCTTGCCAGCTGTCCAATCTGGAAATCCAGGTCGAATGTGCGGTGGCCGCCGCTGTTGGCGATATTGGCGACGATGACCCGATGGATACGCTGCGCCACGCACAGATCGCTTTGAAGCGCGCAAAGATCACCAAATCCTTTGAGCTTTACACCACAGGCGCGGTCGATAACGCACGCCGCCGGTTCAGCATGGAAACCGATTTGCGCCGGGCACTGAAACGCGGCGAGTTGGAACTGCATTATCAGCCACTCATGGATCTCAGTTCCGGAAAATTGACTGGTTTTGAAGCACTTGCGCGCTGGCAACACGCCGATCTAGGCGCAATTTCACCCATTGATTTTATCCCGGTGGCAGAGGAAAGCGGCCTGATTGTACCTCTCGGTCGCTGGGCATTGGAAGAGGCTGCAAAGACGATATCGGCTTGGGACAAAAAACTCGGCGGTGTTCCCGATTTCAAGATATCGGTGAATATGTCAGCAGTGCAGATGCAACGCGATGATGTGGTAGAGGCTGTCACCTCCGCGCTATCGGGCAGCAATATTTCGGGGCACCGAATGACGCTGGAGTTGACCGAAAGCGCGTTCATTAACGATCCAGAGGGCGCCAAAAAGCTGTTGGAATCGCTGAAAGCACTTGATACCAATTTGGCGATGGATGATTTTGGCACCGGCTATTCGAACCTTGCCTATTTGCAGCAACTGCCGATTGACGTGCTCAAGATCGACCGCAGTTTTATTGCCGGAATGATGGTCGATAAGGACAAGCGTGCGATTGTTCGGACAGTGTTGTCGCTAGCGCGCGCATTAGGGATGAAGACCACTGCCGAAGGTATTGAAACCCAGGAGATTTCCGAAATCCTGCGCCGGCTTGGTTGTTCGGTAGGGCAGGGCTACTTCTTTGCCCGGCCATTGAACGCAGAAACCGCTTACAGTTTTTTAGAAGCCGACAGAGCGTCGCTCGCCGCTTGATCGGCGATTGCATTCAGCCTTTCGTTGGCCGGAAAGTCCTCGGCGACCCATAGTTCCTCAACCTTCCGCAGTGTCGTGGCCACTAAGGGACCAGCCTGCACTCCACGCGCGATCAGATCACCGCCCTTTATACTAAATGCTGGTTGCTCCCAGCCTTGCAATTGGGACAAACAGCCTTTGACCGCATCATCACTGGCGAACAATAAAGCCGTATCCTGGGCGCAATCAGTCCCCTGGTGGTAGGCGAAGGCGCGGATGTTCGCGGAGGTTGGCTCCATCAGATCAAGGCGTGCGACCATATCGCTGCGCAGCTTGTTCGATAGCTTCAACTGCACCGCAGCTTTTTCCACAACAACAACATCCTTGGTCAATATGGCAAGAAAGCGTGCCGGTAACGAGACATCCAGTTGAAACTGTTGCTCGCGCTGACACAGCCGGTCGAGCATAAAAATAGCATCCTGCGCAAGCTCGGGCAGGAAAGAGGTGAAGATTTTGTGCCGAACCATCAGCGATACCGATTGTCTCGGATCATGCAGAGCGAGCAGTTTCAACAATTCGCCAGCGACGCGTTCGCGTGATAATGCCATCAGGCTGTGGGCGGCGTCGGCACAGGCGGTGATTGCAGCTTGATCAACAGCGCCTTCGCCAAAGCGCGCAAGGAAACGGAAATAGCGCAGGATACGCAGATAGTCTTCGGCGATGCGTTCATTGGCGTCACCGATAAAGCGGACATTACCATCATTGAGGTCGGCAATGCCTCCGAAATAGTCGAAAACCTCGCCAGTTTCCGGGTCGGCATATAGCGCGTTGATAGTGAAATCGCGCCTTGCCGCATCTTCTTTCCAGTCGGTTGAAAATGCCACTGTCGCGCGCCTGCCATCGGTTGCTACATCGCGGCGTAATGTGGTGATTTCATAGTTTTTGCCATCTACAACCGCCGTCACAGTGCCGTGATCTAGC
>JANMPK010000365.1:0-4381 GCA_031369825.1 Sphingomonadales bacterium | reverse complement strand
GATTGACCACATCGGCCCGCGAAAAGCCACCAAGCGTTTTGTTGCCGTCCAGCGTGAAGTCAACCGACCATTTGTCGCTGATCTTGAACGACTGTGCGAGTCCGTAAGCCGCAAAGGTTCGCGGACCATATTCGGTTATCTCTTGCTGATTGGCACTGGCGACGATGCGGCCACCAGCCCAAGGTGCCAAGTCAAACCCGATCCGGGCTGTGCGCGCATCGATGTTTTCGCCCTTGGCGATTTCGTAGCTGCCAACGAGCGCGATGTCCGACTTGATCTGGTAGCGCGCGCCGATGCTGTGGCGGGCAGGGAAGTCGATGCTTTCGTCTTGGTCGTTTATGGCGAACTCGGTCTGTGCAGACAGCTCCAGCTTGTCGTTAAACAGCTTTTGCGAACCCGACAGCTTTGCCAGCGTCGATGTGTTGGTTGTGCCATCGGCCAGCTTGTCATTGGCATGGGTCAGGCCTGCGCGAACCGTCGTGCCGCCGTCGCGGTACTCGATCTCGGCAGAGGCAACACGGCGGCGCGTGTCATTGCCCATGAACTCTTCCTGATAACCAAGTGCCGAAACCGACAGCTTGTCGTTCAAACGGACGCGGCCATCGACGCCGAACTTGCGGGTGCCGATTTCCGAACGGTTGGTTTGGCCAACGCCAAAACCTGCCTGCTGTTCGCGGACATAGGCAAGCACGTCGAACTTTTCGTCGTGATGTTCGGCCTCGACCAGCCACGCGGTTGCTCCGCCTGCACTTGGGGTAGAACTTGCCGCTTTGGCCTGGCCCGTTGTGCCAGCAAATTCCGCCCGGATTTCCGTGCCGGTACCGGGACGGAAAATGATATCCGCACCCAGCAGGTCGGTCTTGCTCAGGTCGGTTTCGTCATGGATCGCAGTCGCGCCAATCTGCAACTTCGCATCAGGGCTGGTCCAGCGCACACGGCCACCGGCGTTGGCAACGCGCTGGCCGATGCCGTCGACTTCATATTCGGCGATGATGAACTGTGGATCAAGGCCACTTGAACGCGACAGTATAGGCTCGCGGAAACGCAGGGTGCCAGAGAGATAATCGATGTCATAGTCGATATGGCGGATCAGCGATTTGCTCTCGATGATACGGTCAGAACGCAGACGGTCGCGGGTTTCCAGAGTGATCCGCTCGCTATTGGCGAGGATGTCACGTGCAGCCAGGGCATAAGGACCGGAAAGGCCAGTGCCCTGGATTTCTTCGCGGCGATAGCGATAGGGCGTGTCTGAACCGAATGCCGTCGCCTGGATTTCGTCGTTGCGATATTCGGCCTTCACACCGTTGTAAGCGCGCTGGTAACGGGCCAGTTGCGGCTCGTCGATACCCGTCTGGTAATCACCAAACAGCGCATAGAATTGCGGGCGTTCCAGCTTCAAATACAAACGACGGATCGATGCGGCGTCGTAACGTTGCTCCGAACGGTCGGCGTAGATGGTGTAGTAACGGCGTGGATCAATGACACCGGCAAAGCGGGTTTCATCTTCCTTCTTGTCGCTGTCGTAAGACATCGTCATCAGCCATTTACCGCTAACCCGGCCCTTGGCGTAAAGCGCGATGCGGCCGTCGAGGTTCAGCTGATCCTTGTCGTCCACCAACTCTTCCAGACCTTCTTCAAGCTTGTTGAAACCGATGGTGCCAGCGGCAAATCCAACCACGGTCCAGGGACGATCACCGGGATCGAGCCATGTTTCGACGCGTTGTGCGCGTTGCACTTCGCCGTCCTGAAAATTGAAGCTGACGGCAACGGTGCCCGACGCGGTGGTTGGTTCAAGTTCGATATAAGCGATGCCGTTGTCGCCGTGGACGCGCCATACAGGCCGTGCACGCTCAAGGCCGGATAGCTGGCTTGCCTGCTGCGCATCAACCTCAATAGCCGGGGCATAAGGCGCAGTGACGCTGAAATCGCCCACAGAACCATGCTGTATAGGCTTACCGGCTCGGTCGGTCAGACGGACGGCAATACGCGGCCTTGTGATGCCATCGGCGACCAGAACCGACTGGTCTTTGATGAACTGCGCTTTCATCGGTGCGTGGGCGAAATAGACATTGTGCTCAACGGTTTCGATGATCTTGCCGTCAGCGTCCTTGATGTTCGCGGTCATACGGTTGTTACCGCTTTCGATGCCGATACCACGCCAAATTGCAACCTGGATTTGGCCGTCGGCGCTCTTCTTCATGCCGTCATAGGCAAGCGGATCGACTGCTTTGTCATTGACCAGCAGTTCGACGCTCTGGCGCGGCATATGTTTGACCGCGACACGCACCGAACGGGCACGCGGGTTATGGTCTGTTCCGGGGAAGAGGAAGCCCACACCGGGTTCTTGGCCAGCAAACCAGTCACGGTCGGCACCAGCGGCTTCAGGGTCGGATAATACGGGCGGCAACGGCATAACGCTTTTACGCAAATCCTCGCGTGCTGCGGTCTGAACAGCACGGAAATCTGCGCGTTTTAAGCTACCGCCACGGCCTTCGACAAAGCGCGAGATGGCGCTGCTTGCACTGCGCGTGTTTTCTGCGCAATCGACAGGCTTCTGGTCTAGCGGGAAACTATTGGGGTCGATCTGGACGACGTGAATTCCGGGTATCAGTCCTTCGAAATGATAACGGCCATCCAAATCGGTGACGGTGTATGTGCCGTCCTGCAGCATTACACGCACGCCCTGGATGCCCTTGGCTTTGCGTGGATCAATCGAGCAACCGCCCTCGGTGACGCGACCGATGAGGGTGAAACGCTCACTAATGCCGTCGCGGACGATGCGGACGATGGCATCAGCGGTATCGCTGGCGGCACCGCGATTATCGACAGCTGAGGCTAGATTTATCGCGTCTCCGGGGCGTGCATCCTGACGGACTTCTGCCAAATAGGTAAGCAAGCCCGACGTGCCACCGGCAAGCGGAGGCAAGACAACGCTAAAGCTGCTGCCGTCTGGTGCGACCGTTGGAATAACGGTAATACCTTGATAGCGAATACTATTTTGGCGTAACTGCATTGTGTTAGGTAGCCTGTCGGTTACCGTAATCGGTCCGGAATTGCGAATTCTGTCCGGGTTCGTCACTGAGACACGGTATTGCACAACATCGCCCGGCATTGCCGTTGCTGTCGAGGTAACCTTGCTCAGTGTTAAAGCTCCGCCGGGCCGATCAAGTGGGATATCTATCCTCACAGGCGCAGGGTCAAATAGGGTGATTGTTCCGCCGTAAGATCCAGCAGAAATGATAAATTGCCCGCCATCGGGCCGCGTCAAAAGCGCGATCTCCGCCGGTGTGGCAACTGAGGGATGGGTGTATGGCGTGGGGGGTGTCACTATTAGTCGATAGGTTCCCGCTCGCAGGAATGGGAATCGGTAAAATCCTGAAGTAAAAGGATAAACATTGCCATTACCATCGGTAACCGTCGAGCCAGCAACGACCGTGCTCGGGAAGGAAGACACGCCGTCGTCGCCAAAAACAGTCGCGGGATTGCCCGTTGCCACGTCGATAATCGTAATCGTCGTGCCGTTTACAGGCGCACCGTCGCCGCTGTCGAAGGCCAAGCCAAAGGGATCAATCAAAATCTCCACCTCAGCGTTGCCAACACTGGCCCCGGTGCTGCTGTCGTCCAGTTCTACCCGCAATGTATCACCCGGACGCACCGAAAGCACACAATCGCCCTGGATGGCGGTCGGCGGAATCGCGGCGGTGTTGATAAAGCCGGTAAATCGACTGCTATTAGCTGCTGATTCTGTGAGCATTATCCGCTCCCGGTCGCCATTTTCAGTCACGATGATGGCCTCAAACTGGTCAATCGCGCTTGGATTGAGGTTTTTGGTCACCGCATCCACCTGAATCACCAGCGGTTCGCCTGCGCGGATCGCGCTGGCAGGAACCAGGCTCGCAGGAGAGGTGGAAACCCCTGCAAACGCACCGGACAGCACGACAGGCGCTGCTCCGCCGCTGCCAAAACACATCGTCGACGGCAAATTGACCGTCGATGCGCCCGGCGCGTTGGAAAAATGGAATAGATTAAGCACAGGCGCTGGTGGCTGTACATTTTCTACGGCGAATTGGACTGTATTTGATGTTCGTGACAGTGTCTGACTGCTCACATCCCATTCGGCGGTGGCTGTATTACTGATAATCTGAGGTTGGCTTTGGGCAAACGCAGGTAAGCTGGCAGCAGGATACAAAATTCCTGCCGCCAGCACACCGGCGCATTTAATAATGGATTTGGTTAACGTCCGCATGGCGAAAAAGGGCGGCGACGGATGACCGCACGCCGCCCTTGTCCTATCAATCGATGGTAACGCGGAAAACCAGCGTGCGAGTTTCGCCCGCCGCAATGTTGGTCAACGTCCCCGAAACGGTGTCAGTACCGCCGT
>JANMPK010000343.1:0-4778 GCA_031369825.1 Sphingomonadales bacterium | reverse complement strand
CGCGCCGCATTTGCTCGATAAGTTCGGCTATCTGGCTGGCCAGGACAAGGACCGTGCTGCCGATATCAATGCCATGTTCGCTGACAAAGAAGTGCGCGCTATTTTTGCGGTGCGCGGTGGTTGGGGCTGCGCACGGTTGCTGCCGTTTCTCGACTGGGATATGATCCGCGCCAACCCGAAATTGCTGTTGGGTTATAGCGATATCACCGCACTGCATATGGCGATTGCTGCCAAGGGCGGGTTTGTGACGCTGCATGGGCCGAACGGCGGCAGCGCGTGGGGGCAATCGTCGGTCGACAGCTTCCGCGCGGTTGCTTTTGACGGCGCGATGCCGCTTTATAAAAACCCTGTGGCGAGCGAAGACCGGCTGGTCCAACGCCGCTGGCGCACGCAAATTTTGAAAGGCGGTAAGGCACAGGGTCGGTTGCTGGGCGGCAACCTGACCGTGCTGAGCGCGTTGGCGGGCACGCCCTATCTTCCCAATTTTGACGGCGCGATTCTGTTTCTGGAGGATATTGGCGAAGCGGAATACCGGATCGACCGGATGCTCACCCAATTGGGTCAAGCAGGTGTGTTCAAAAACCTGAGCGGCGTCGTGTTCGGCCAATGCACCGACTGCCGCGCACCCGATGGCAGCACCAGCGAATTTACGCTGAACGCCGTGTTGCAACAGCATTTGGGATCGCTCGGTATACCTGCATATCAGGGCGCGTGGTTTGGCCACATAGCCGACCAGTTCACAATTCCTGTGGGCATTCGCGCAGAGATTGACGCCGAAGCGGGAACTTTGCGATTGCTGGAACCAGCGGTTAGCTAATTCAGCAACTGCATCAGAGTCAGGGTGAAAGCATTATTGGCCATGTGAAGCATGATATTGGTGCGCAACGACCCGGTACGGTGATACAGATAACCAAATGCGATGCTTAGCGACATCAGGCCGGGGATGGCATAGGGCTGCCCATGCACCAGAGCGAAGGGCAGCGATGAAATAACAATTGCTGCCCAGGCAGGCAGGCGGTTAGTCAAAGCACGTTGTAAAAACCCCCGAAACAGTAATTCTTCCACCAAAGGTGCGGCAACCACCACAACGAAAATTCCGGCAGCAATGTTGGCAGGCGTCATCTGCAGGTTTGCCATAATTTCCGCATATTCACCCTGCATTTTTATGCCGGGAATGATGAAGTTGGCATAAAATGCGTTGAACGCCATCGCCGCTAGGACCAGAACGAATGCAAGTCCGAGAACGCGACCAAAGTTCATATGACCGAAATGCGTTAAGCCTAGTCGAAACATCCTGTCATCTTTACGCAGGTAAATTGCCATCAACATCAATTGGATTATAGCCGATGCGGAGGCGCCCCACAGGATGATTTCGGGGTTTTCCTTTAGCGCGCTCACATCGCCCAATTTTGTGATATCCTGCAATATGGATGCAGCAATTGCTACGCAGACCCCCTGAAGCACAAAATACAGCACAATCCAGCCAATGCTCGGCAAGACCCGTGGAAATGGCGATGGGGCGACTGGCGCTTCTGGTTCGCGCGTCGATGCACTAGCAATGTTGGTCATCTGTCCCCCGCGAATGATTGCGGCGCACAGCCGCGCCGCAATCATCTGGCATATCGAAAGTTAATAAGCCACCCGCTGTGTGCTGATGCCATAAGCCGAAAGCATTACCGGAAGACTTGTCGGGCCGGACAAATGCCCCGCGCCCACCGCCATGAAGGTGGTGCCAGGTTTGGCGAGCTGTGCACTCACCCATTTTGCCCAATTCGCATTGCGGTTGGTTAAAAGCGCGGAATAAAGCGCCGGGCTGGTCAGACCCTCGTTCATGACTGACGCCAGGCCTTCGGGGTCGGGTGCAGCCCACAGATCGACCAGTTGATCCATACTTTTTTCCACATCGTCGATCATGCGCGCGGTTTCGACAAGAAACTTGATCTGTTCGGCGTCGGAAAGACTGTCGAAAACACCAAGCTGAAACGCCATCGTTTCAACACCCTCAACCGGCTTTTTCGAAGCATTGGCAGCGGCGGTCAATTGCTTTTCCGCGCCGCTGCTTACATCAAACCCCTTTTGTGTCAGCGAAACCACTGACAATGTGACCGCAGCGGCCCAAGGGTCGAACGGGTCCAGCCCCTCGACCGGAACACCAATTTTCTTCATCGCGGCTTCATAAACTGCCCGGTCGGCATCGGTCATTTTTGACCGCAACGTCTTGCCGCTCTGGTCCATTGCCAGCTTCATAAACAGCGCCTGGCTTTCGGCGGCAGAAGGTTCAACCATTTCGAGCACAAGCCTGTCGGATTTGTCGAACGCCTCTTTCACGCCGTCGTCAAACCAGCTCATTCCCGGCTTCAGGATATGGACGGTGCCAAACAGGTAGATCGTCGTGTCGGCGTCCTTCACCACCCATAAAGCGGGGTCGACATCGCGGGTTACGGGCGGCGGGACTGGCACGGGTTCAAGTGCGCGCACAGACGCCGGGGCTTCGGTTGGGGTTTCCTGTGCCGCAGCCGGAAAAGCAGCGAAGCCGATGGCGGCGGTAGCAAACAGGGCAGTGATTGATTTACGCATGAGAGAACTCCAAGGGGTTAAACGGTTGATTATCTATGTTTACGGCAATGTCAGCGGTATTTTTTCCAAAACCAGACCGCAGACCAGATCAAGGAGAATATCAGGAAGATGGCGACGCCATTAGGTTCGGGCAAAAGACCGCCGCGCCAAAGCAACCACCACACAGGCGCGAGGATCAGATAGGCGTAAGCGGCATAATAGCCGCCATCGCGGTAGGCACTGGCTTCCTGTTCATCGATTGCGCGAGTGTGCCAGAACCATGCGACCACCGGTATGACCACGGCCCAGAAAAAGACAAGGGCCAAGGCAACCGCGACGGGCATTGGTCCTGTAAAAAGCACCGATAGGGGATCTGCGGATTTATCAGGCGCATTCAGAAATCCGCCCGCCGCCATTACTGCGCCCATTACGCCACCTAACAGGCCACAGGTCAGAATGATATTGCGATTGAGCTTCTCACGTCTGGTCATCGGCTCGCCGCTTGCCTTCAACTTTTTGTCGTAGCGCCAGAATGCGACGCCCAACGCGGCCATCATGGCAACGACGCCAGCTATTAACCCTATCGCAAAATCGCTGAACGCACGGTCTCCATCGGCCTGGTGCTCGCCAACAAAGCCGGCGATTACGCCCGCTACCATGACAATGCCAAACCCGGCCAGTAAGATCCACAAGACGGTTCGGCCATTTGAGCCTTCGTCTTCAAGCTTTGCCATCGGGGCCTCCGTCAAATCCGTCATCGAAAATCTCCTCTATTGGTATGCTGAACAGCCGCGCTATTTTGAATGCCAGCGGCAGCGACGGATCATATTTGCCGGTCTCGATCGCGTTGATTGCTTGGCGCGATACATCCAGATGCAGGCCCAGTTCGGCCTGGCTCCAGTTGCGCATCGCGCGCAGCACTTTGAGCTGGTTCTTCATGTCAGGCTTGGCTGTCCTTGTATCATGGAAACCTTACTAATGCGATTCGTAGGATATGTCAATAAGACCTTACAAAAAGAAATGGTCGGCTGACAAAATGCTGCGCCTGCGTCCAGAACCTTGATTTAGCGTCCTATCTCCGCCAAGGGCAGGCCATGTCTGCGGCACCTTTAAGCTTTCAGGACCTGATCCTCACGCTCCATGATTATTGGGGCAAGCAGGGCTGCGCGATATTGCAGCCCTACGACATGGAAATGGGCGCTGGCACGTTTCACACCGCAACGACATTGCGTGCGCTCGGTCCTGACCCGTGGAACGCCGCGTTCGTGCAGCCTTGCCGCCGTCCGACCGACGGGCGCTACGGGGAAAACCCGAACCGGCTTGGCGCTTATTACCAGTATCAGGTGATCCTGAAACCCAGCCCTCCCGATTTGCAGGAACTCTATCTCGGCTCGCTCACCGCCATCGGTATCGACCCGCTGCTCCATGATATCCGTTTTGTCGAAGACGACTGGGAAAGCCCGACGCTCGGCGCATGGGGGCTTGGTTGGGAAGTGTGGTGCGACGGCATGGAGGTGACGCAGTTTACCTATTTCCAGC
The DNA here is from genome assembly GCA_031369825.1 of Sphingomonadales bacterium. Lineage (GTDB taxonomy): Bacteria > Pseudomonadota > Alphaproteobacteria > Sphingomonadales > Sphingomonadaceae > Sphingorhabdus_B. The sequence goes on along the minus strand of JANMPK010000343.1, from coordinate 683 downwards.
AAATGGGCGGTTTCGATTGCAAGCCGGTGTCGGGCGAGTTGACCTACGGCCTCGAACGGCTGGCGATGTATATCCAGAACAAGGACAGCATTTTCGATCTGGCCTATAACAACACAACGCTGGACCGTCCGGCGATCACTTATGGCGACGTGTTCCGCGAAAATGAAAGGCAGATGAGTGCGTATCATTTCGAGGTCGCCGATACCGATATGCTGTTCGATGCGTTCAAGAAAGCGACGGACGAATGCGAGAATTGCCTGGGCGCTGGGCTGCCCGTTCCGGCCTATGAACAGGCTATCAAGGCGAGCCATATCTTCAATGTGCTTCAGGCGCGCGGCGTTATTTCGGTGCAGGAACGCGCCAGCTATATGGGCCGCGTGCGGGATTTGGCGAAAGGCAGCTGTGCGGCGTGGATGGAAAAGAACGGGTGGACGGCGTGATGCAGTGCAACCTCACCCACCCAACCATTGTCATTCCCGCGAATGCGGGAATCCATGGCCTGAGCCGTCAGTTTACGCCTTCATCGCCTCTTGTGCGGATCGGGTCGGCCATGGATTCCCGCATTCGCGGGAATGACACAGTTGGGGTTGTCGGGGAGCGCGGCGTATGACCGACTTCCTGCTCTAACTCCGTTCTGAAGAAATCCCTGCGCGGATGCAGGTTAAGGCCAAGGAGGATTTGGC
>JANMPK010000327.1:0-2846 GCA_031369825.1 Sphingomonadales bacterium | reverse complement strand
CACTGACACACGACACCTCCGCGACCCGTATTGAATATAGCACGCTAACGCCCGTTTACCTAACGTCATTATGTCGTTGGGGCGGCTGTGAAAGGCAAAGGCTGCGTTGAGGCGGGCATCGGCTATCATGAGGTGGTCGCGGGACACATAACAGCGGGAGAGTTGCGGCGGCTGGTGGAGAAATTGGTGCCGGGGGGCTAATTGGGTTTGTAGCACCCGAATTTCAGTGAAGGGCGCAGACTTAATAGTTCCCAAACGGCTATTACAAATTTATGACGGCGCAAACAGAGTTTGAAGAGCCCCTGAATGTTTGAAGTTGATGCAGTAATTACGTGGGTGGATGGTTCCGACCCTGCGCATAAACAAAAGCGTGACCATCACCTCACTCAAGCACAGGCGCCGCTGAACGACAATGGAACCAACCCGCACCGGTGGGTGTGCAGCGATGAACTTAATTTTTGCCTTCGCTCGATCGCCAATCACGCGCCCTGGGTGCGGCGCATCTGGATTGTCACTGACAGCCAAATCCCTGTTCTCGCGTCGCTGCCCGATGAATTCGCTGCAAAGATCAGCATCGTTGACCACCGTGAGATATTCGCAGGCTATGCGGACTCGTTGCCCACGTTCAACTCGCTCTCCATCGAAACAATGTTGTGGCGCATTCCGGAGCTGTCGGAGCATTTCCTGTATTTCAACGACGATGTGTTCCTGACGGCACCTGTCACCGTCAGTGATTTCTTTGCCGAAAATGGCCCGGTTTTGCGGGGTAAATGGGTCGATCATTCTGTGATGGCGGAGTGCGGGACAAGCCGGGACGACGCCAGCCTGCTGAACTATTTTAATCAAATCAACGCTGCCGATATGATCGGCTATACCGCCGACCATGTGTTCCAAAGCGCCCATGTCGTCCACCCCATGCAAGTTTCAGTGATGGCTGAACTGTTCGACACCTATCCCGACGAGTGCAAACAAAATGCCGGTTTTCGCTTTCGCTGCACCCAACAATTCCTTCCGCAAAGCTTGCACAACCATGCCTGCCTTGCATCCGGCAACGCGGCCATCCTTGACACCCGCGATTATCTGCACGTGGCCGTAGGCGCGCTGGATCAATGGTCAGTGGATGATGTCCATGCCTATCTGGGCACAGCCGAGCGCCACGAGATTAAATTCCTGTGCGTGAATGATTTGCCGGAAGTAGAGCGCAGCTTTCCTGATGCACGAGCGTGGATACAAGAGGCGATTGGGTGTTAGCACCGGGTAGCCTGCGTGGCGGCGACCGCGATCCGTTGGTGCGCGCACATCTGGAAGCGGAGTGGCTGACCCTAACCCGGCAGACTTTGCCCGCGATGGCACAGGCGCGCCTCTGGCCGGTCAGCGCCGACCACTGCTTCATGCGCATTCTGCTCGATGCGGTGCATGAGGGGCGGTGGGACACTGTCGTGCAGGGCCGCCCCGCCTATAAACATATCGAATTGGAGCGGCTGGTGGCGGCAGTAATGCTGGCCAAGAGCGTGGCGGCGAATGAAACAGATTTATGGGCCCTCAACGCGCAATCGCTGGCGTGGCGGAGGAAGGGGTAAGGTCGTCGCGGGGTGTATGACTGCGGGACAGTTGCGGCGGAGGCGAGAGAAGTTGGTGCCAGCCTTTAATTACGCCTCGCGTCCGCCGGTAAACAACGCGACCAGCGGCGCGTTCACGAAATAGCTATTGCGCCCCGCCTGCTGCTTCTCCAGCAATCCGCCGGTCACCAGCTGTTCAAGATACCGTGCCGCCGTCTGCCGCGTAACGCCCAGATCGCGTTGGACAAACTCGATTCGCGTGTAGGGATGGCGGAACAGGTTGTTCAGCAAATCCTGCGAATAAAGCTTGGCATGGTCAGTGCGGAGCCGTTGCTTGGTTTCGGCCATCAGCCCGGTGATCGCGTCGATCAGGTCAAGCGTCGTCCGTGCTGTCTCGCCAACGCCACGGATCATGTAGAGCAGCCACGGCTCCCACTCACCCGTCTGACCGACTTCGCGCAGCAGCCGGTAATAATCCGGCTTGCTCGCGGTAATGAAGCGGCTGAGATAGAGTATCGGGAAATCGAGCAGCCCCTCTTTGGACAGATACAGCACATTGATGATCCGCCCGATCCGGCCATTGCCATCGGGAAAGGGGTGGATGCTTTCAAACTGGTGATGGATGATTGCCATCCGCACCAGCGGGTCGAGCGCGCTGGCATCGTCGTTGATGAACGCTTCGAGCGCGGTCATGTGGCGGATGATGTCATCATTGTGCTGCGGCGGCACAAAGACAATCTCGCCGCTCTGCTCGTTGCGGAGCGCGGTTCCGGGCGTGTTGCGAAAGCCTCCGGTGCTGCGCTTCAGCGTCTGGAACATGGCGATGATGTTGTTGTTGGTCAGCAAACCATGCTGCTCCCCCATCCGCTCAAACCCGCCGAGCAAGGCCTTTGCATAGAGCGCGACTTCCTTTGCGGCTGGCGATCCTTGGGTGTCGGGAAACAGGCTCGCCTGAAACATCTCGTCCTGCGTGGTGACGATATTCTCGATTTCCGAACTCGCCTTCGCCTCTTGCAACGAAAGCGTGTCGATGAGGATGCCGGGATTGGGCATGGCTGCGGCACGGCCCTTGAGTTCGGCCAGATACCGATGCGCGCGCGCGGCTTCTTTGAGCACGGCAATCGTTTCAGTCGCGCCGGGCGGCGGGAGTGCGGGGATTTGGTATGTCTCTTTTAACATATCGGTGCGGTCATGTTCGAAAATTGGGATTATTCGAACATATCACGGATATATGTTAAGGAAAGCGGAATTTTTTAACATGAGCGGTGGTGGTGTGGCTTAGGGGTT
>JANMPK010000323.1:0-3187 GCA_031369825.1 Sphingomonadales bacterium | reverse complement strand
GAGCTGCAAGATGAACTTGTCGACAACCCGCGCAACCACTTCGGGCGGCAGATAGGCGAACGGAACGGTGGCATCGAGCCGGTTGCGGAATTCGGGCGCGAACATCTTTTTGACCGCTTCGTCGCCGGCATCTTCCTTGCTGATATTGTTACCGAAGCCGATGCCCTCTTTAGCCATGTCGCTGGCCCCGGCATTGGTTGTCATAATCAGGATGACATTTCGGAAATCGACAGTTTTGCCGTGATGATCGGTAAGCCTGCCATTATCCATGACCTGCAACAAGATGTTGAATAAATCCGGATGCGCCTTTTCGATTTCGTCGAGAAGCAGCACGCTGTGAGGGCTTTGGTCGACGGCATCGGTCAGCAATCCGCCTTGGTCGAACCCGACATAGCCCGGAGGCGCGCCAATGAGACGGCTGACGCTGTGGCGCTCCATATACTCGGACATATCAAAGCGTTTGAGCGGGATGCCCAAGATGTCGGCCAATTGCCGCGCAACTTCGGTCTTGCCGACACCGGTCGGCCCACTGAACAAATAGCTGCCAATCGGCTTTTCTGTATCGCGCAGGCCCGCACGCGACAGCTTGATCGCGCTTGCCAGCACTTCGATGGCCTTGTCTTGGCCGAACACCACGCGCTTAAGATCGGCCTCAAGGCTGCCAAGCGCGGTTTTGTCGTCGGTCGAAACCTGTTTGGGCGGGATGCGCGCGATGGTGGCGATAACGGCCTCAATCTCGCGCGCAGTGATGATCTTGCGGCGCTTTGATGGGGCCACCAGCATCTGCATCGCGCCAACCTCGTCGATCACGTCGATCGCTTTGTCAGGCTGTTTGCGATCATTGATATAACGCGACGAAAGCTCAACGGCGGCTTTCAACGCATCTGTGGTATATTTGACCTTGTGATGTTCTTCAAACGCCGAGCGCAGACCTGCAAGGATTTTGATCGTATCCTCGGTGCTTGGCTCGTTGACGTCGATCTTCTGGAACCGGCGGAGAAGCGCGCGGTCCTTTTCGAAATGGTTGCGAAATTCCTTGTAAGTGGTTGAACCGATGCAGCGGATCGTACCGCCCGAAAGCGCCGGTTTCAGCAAGTTCGACGCATCCATCGCCCCGCCGCTGGTTGCCCCGGCGCCGATGACGGTGTGGATTTCGTCGATGAAAAGGATCGCATCGGGCAGCTTTTCCAACTCCGATACCACGGCCTTTAGCCGCTCCTCGAAATCGCCACGATAGCGTGTGCCAGCCAGCAATGCGCCCATATCAAGCGAGTAAATCACCGCTGGCAGCAACACCTCTGGCACCTGCTTCTCGACAATCCGCCGCGCCAGCCCCTCGGCAATCGCGGTTTTACCAACGCCTGGTTCACCCACGTAAAGCGGGTTGTTCTTTGACCGGCGACACAGGATTTGCACGGTGCGATCAACCTCGGCTGCCCTGCCGATCAGCGGATCAATCCGGCCCTGCTTGGCTTTTTCGTTCAGATTTACGGTGAACTGGTCGAGCGCGCCTTCCTTTTTGTCCTTCTTCGACTTGGTTTCGCCTTCGTCCTCATTCTTCTGCTCGCTGCCGGTCACTTGTCGCGGTTCGGCGAGTTTGCCGTCTTTGCCGATGCCGTGGCTGATATACGACACCGCGTCGAGGCGGCTCATGTCCTGCTGCTGGAGGAAATAGACGGCATAGCTCTCTCGCTCGGAGAACAACGCGACTAACACATTCGCGCCAGTCACAACATCTTTGCCCGAGCTTTGGACGTGCAATATCGCCCGCTGCACCACACGCTGAAATCCGCTGGTCGGCGACGGATCGACTTTGCCGTCGACTTTCAGGCTTTCGAGCTCGCTGTCGAGATAAGTAATAACAATGTCGGACAGTTCGCCCAAATCAACGCCACAGGCCTGCATGACCTTGGCCGCATCGGCGTCGTCGATCAAAGCAAGCAGCAAATGTTCGAGCGTTGCATATTCATGTGCCCGGTCGCCCGCATGTTTCAACGCATTGTGAAGCGTGGCTTCCAGCGATTCCGCAAATGATGGCATAGTCTTGGCTCCTGGCTTTCGGGTCGCTGGTTCAATTACTGACTATATCGGCGTCCGTTTCCCGGCTTTCAACCGGCATATTGCAGATAACGGATTAAGCGCCAAAATTCTTAAAGTTTGGTGTGCTGTCATGTCTTGAACAGCGCGTCGGCGGCGCTGCGGTGGCGGGTGGCGAATGCGATCTTGCCTTCGCACCGGCTGATTTCGGACTTTAGAGCGGCGATACGTTCTTCGAGTTCGGCAACCGACAAAGGGTCCAAATCCTGCCGTACCAAATTGATCAGCGGATCGTCGCGGCGCAGCGGCAGATTTTCGTCGCTATCCATGTGACATGTTTTGACCGGACGGCGCTTGCTGTCAATATAGAAGCTGCTTAGAAAGCAGCAATTCTAAAGGGGAACAGGGGCGCATGGCTGATTTACCGGAATATATGACCGCGATTGAAATCAGCACGCCCGGCGGACCCGAAGTCTTGGTGCCGTGTCAGCGGCCCGTTCCTGTTCCAGCGGCAGGCGAAATACTAATAAAAGTCGCGGCGGCGGGTGTGAACCGCCCCGATGTCATCCAGCGCAAGGGCCTGTATCCACCGCCACCCGGCGCGAGTGATATTCCCGGCCTTGAAATTTCAGGCACAGTCGTCGCGGTTGGCGAGGGCGTGACGGCTGGCGAAATCGGTGGTCGGTTATGCGCTTTGGTCTCAGGCGGAGGATATGCCGAATACGCAATCGCACGGTTTGAGCACTGCTTGCCGGTGCCCGCCAACCTCAGCATGGCTGAAGCAGCGGCGTTGCCCGAAACATTGTTCACCGTCTGGCACAATGTATTTGAACGCGCTTACGCGTGTGAGGGGGAGAGCATCCTCGTCCACGGCGGTACCAGTGGCATTGGTAGCATGGCGATCAAGCTGTGCAAGTTGTTCGGGCTGACGGTTATCGTTACCTGCGGGTCGGACGACAAATGCGCGGCGGCCAAGGCTTTGGGTGCGGACCATGCGATTAATTACGCAGCAGCTGATTTTGTCGAAGAAGTAAAGAAAATTACCTGCGGGGAGGGCGTACATATCGTCCTCGACATGGTCGCCGGCAGCTATGTCGCGCGCAATTTGCAGTGTCTGCGCGAAGACGGCCGCCACGTGACCATCGCAGTG
>JANMPK010000258.1:0-2424 GCA_031369825.1 Sphingomonadales bacterium | reverse complement strand
CCGCTCAGCATCTTCCAACGTTCCAGCGCTGCCGGGATTTTCCCTTCGCTCGGGTCATAGACCGGAGGCGCTGGCAACATTGTGCCGACCTGTTCGGAAGGTTGGCCGGTCCCGGTCCCGGGCTGCATGATGATGACGCCCGGTTGCTGCGCGAAGGCGGAGGCCGTAAAAGGAATAAACAGCACTGACGCTGAAATGAGATGCTTTACCATGCTGGACATATTATGGACCGCTTCCTTATCAGGCGATGAACGAACGACTATATCGCCAACTATACAGGCGCTCGTCCATATCGAGGATAGAATTCTATGTTTTCCGGTTCAATTCCCGCTCTAGTGACTCCTTTTTACGACGGAGCGTTTAGCGAGAAGCATTTTCGCACACTGATTGACTGGCAAATCGAGCAAGGGTCAAGTGCGCTGGTGCCTGCGGGCACCACCGGCGAAGCGTCAACGCTGTCCAATGCCGAGCATCACCGCGTGATCGAAGTGTGTATTGAACAAGCCGCAGGGCGCGTTCCGGTCATTGCAGGTTGTGGATCAAACGACACGACGAACGCCATTCTCCACCTAAATTTTTCTAAGAAAAGCGGCGCAGCGGCGGGATTGGTGGTGGCACCATATTATAACAGGCCGAACCAAGAGGGGATTTATGCGCATTTCCACCGTATGACCGAGAAGAACGACCTGCCGATCATATTGTATAATGTTCCTGCGCGTACGGTGACCGATATCAGACCGGAAACAGTGGCTGAACTCGCAAAGTTGCCGACGGTAATCGGGATCAAGGATGCCAGCGGCGATTTGTCGCGAGTGACCGACCACCGGCTCGCTTGTCCAGAGGATTTTTGCCAGTTATCAGGGGTCGATGAACTGTCGCTCGCCTTTAACGCCAGCGGCGGCGTTGGCTGTATATCGGTGACAGCCAATGTAGCACCAAAGCTGTGCGCTGAGTTTCAAGCGGCGTGTGCGACCGGCGACTATGAATTAGCACGCAATCTAAATGATAAGCTTTATCCACTTCATTTAGCTTTATTTTCTGACGCTTCTCCAGGGCCAATAAAATATGCTCTCTCACGTGTGATCGAGGGTTTTACGACCGAATTGCGCCTGCCGATGACGCCGCCATCTGAGGCCAGCCGCAAACAGGTCGATGCCGCCTTGGAGAATGCAGGGCTCATCTGATGGCACGGCCAAAACCAGAGGCATTCGAGAAGGTCAAAACCGTCGCCGAGAACCGGCGCGCGCGTTATGATTTTTTCATTGAAGACAAATTTGAGGCAGGCATCGCGTTGACAGGCACCGAGGTCAAGTCGCTGCGTTTTGGCGAAGGCTCGATTGCCGAGAGCTATGCCGAGGTCAAAGGCCAGGAAGTCTGGTTGATTAACGCCAACATCCCCGAATTCAGCCACGGCAACCGCAATAACCACGAACCCAAGCGTCCCCGTAAATTGCTCCTTAATACGCGCGAGATAAACAAGATGCACGCAGCGGTCATGCGTCAGGGGATGACTTTAGTGCCGCTATCGGTGTATTTCAATGGCCGTGGCCGTGCAAAAGTGGAGCTGGCATTGGCCAAGGGCAAGAAAGCACCGGACAAGCGCGCAACCGAGAAAGAGCGCGACTGGAAACGTGAGCAGGGCCGGGTGATGAGGGAAAAGGGATGAGCCGGTTCGGCAAGTGGATTATGCGCCAGGCGCCGACGCGTGACAGTTTTGAACGCAGCGCCGTGCTGCGTCCGTTTGCCAAGCGGGTTTTTCACCCTGCATTATGGCGTTTCACAAGACGTTCGGTACCGCGTGGGGTGGCGTTGGGGCTGCTGGTTGGTATCTTCCTGCTTGTTCCCGGGGTGCAGATTGCAGGCGTGGCATTGCTCGCGTTGCCGGTGCGTGCGAATATCCCGATTGGGGCGGCGATGACATTTCTAAGCATGCCTGCGACGACGCCATTCATTCTCATTGCGTCGGTTTATGTCGGTGAGTCTGTTTTGCATTTGGGCGACGGTTCGGGGAGGTTTTACCAACTTATCGAGACCGGTGCACCGCTGTCGGCATGGCTCGACTATGCCTGGACTGAAGCACCCTTGGCGGTGGTTCAGGGAATAGCAGGGCTTGCTATTATTTCGATCGTTGCCGCCGCGATTGGCTATGTGCTTGCCGCTTGGTTCTGGCGGTGGTGGATTAGTTCAAAATGGCGACGCCGGTCGAAATCTCTTGCCGCTGGTGGATAAAAGCTAGCGCGGGTGCGCAACGTCCTTAGCCAAAGCTCCATAATTATGGGGAGTTTTTGCTGTGAAATTTTCAACGAAATTGGCTTTAGCCGCGACGGCATCAATGCTTGCGCTTGGTTCGCCCGCCTACGCGCAAACTGAACCCGCCGAAGCGTCTGCGAAAGCAGGTCCGCAACTCGGCACTTTCGGCCTAGA